>DASRHP010000012.1:900000-1073696 GCA_035650475.1 Candidatus Binataceae bacterium | reverse complement strand
TCCCGCTCTCCGCCTGCCGCAAGGCACGCAGAATCTGCTCCTCCGAATGCCCCTTCTTCGCCACTTTCGGGTCCTCCCTCAGTGCGCTCACAGGACCACGCCGGCCGCCCAAGACTCAACTTATCGCTGGCTCGCTTTTCGGGTTTTGGGTCAATTTCCGCCGTGGAACAGCGCGCGGACGGCGTCTTCGAGCCGGCGGGTGAGCGCCTCGCGGTCGGCGCCGCGCATGCCGGCGGTGTCGATGGGCTCCCCGATCGCGATGCGCATCCGGCGACCCGGCCGTACGATCTTCGCGCGGCGCGGGAAGAAAGCCGCCGTCCCGCTGATCGCCATCGGCACGCACTTGAGGCGCGTCAGGATCCCGATCCACGCCGCGCCGTCGTTGAACGGATGGACGCGGTTGTCGCTGAAGCGATGGCCCTCGCCGAAGACGACGATGGGATGGCCGCGGCGGGCGACGTCGAGCGCGCGGCGAATCGACGAGCCGCCGCGCGCGCGGTCGATCATCACGTGGCCGGCCCGGCGCATGATGAATCCGATGAGCGGAATCCTGCCCAGCTCCTGCTTGGCCACGAAGCGCGGCTCGCCCGGCACGTGGGCCAGGATCGCGAAGATGTCGAACATGCTCTGATGATTGGAGACGAGGACGTAGGAGCCGGCGCGGGGGAGACGTTCGAGGCCTTCGATTTCGAGTTTGACTCCGCACGTCGCCAGGATGAGACGGCCCCATAGCCGGCTCACCCAGGAAACCGCGCCGACCTGTCCTGCGGCCGCCAGCAGCGCCGCCGGCGGCGCGAGCACGGCCGTGTAAAACAGCGCCAGTCCGGTTGCGATCGCGCCCCAGACCGAGCCGAGCACGCCATCGTGCGCGATTTCCGGCGCCGGCCGCCCATCGCGTGGCGCCGCGGAATCCGCGATCGCGTGATCCGGCGCCTTGGCGGACGTCCGCGCAGCTATTGGTTCGTTGGTTGGCACAAGCGCGGCGGTTATCCTCTGAACCAACTGGCTACAGCTTTCGCGGAGCGCGAGCAACACGCTCCGCGATCAGGCGTCCGATTCAACTGGAGTGATGAGCGGGCCGGAATCTCAAGCGGTGCGGGCGCGGGCTTCGCCCCGCGGCGCCAGCGCTGCGGCTTCGCCGCGTGCGCCGCGACGTGCCCGGCGCATCGGCGGTATCACCATCGCCGCCGCCGCGAGCGCTATCAATGCGCCCTGCGCGGCCAGTGTTTGGATAGTCGGGAACAGCCCGAGCATCTGAACCGTCGGCACGTGATCGACGAACGTCGCGCGCACCACACCCGACTCCTGGAAGCTCGCGATACCCTGGCCGACGAAAATCACCGCAAGCGCGTACAGCAACACCGAAGTCGTGCGGAAGAACGAGCCCAGCGGGATATGGTAGGCCGCCTTGCGCAGTACCGCGAAGACCACCGCCAGCACCACCGCGCCGGCCAGCAGCCCCGCGGTCACCGCATGACGCTCCGCGGTCTCGGTCGCGCCGGCCAGCAGCGCCTGGAAGAAGACGATCGTCTCCGCTCCCTCGCGCATCACGGCCAGGAACGCGGTCAATCCGAGTGCGATCGACGGCCCGTTGAGCGCTCGCGCGGCCTCGACCTTGCGGGTGAGGAAATCGCGCCATCGCTCGCTCTGCGCCCGCGCGGTGAGCCACGAGCTGACATAAAAGAGCGTCGCTGCGGCGAGCAGCTGGAAGATTCCTTCGAGCGTGTCGCTGGTGTTGTCCTCGATGAGATGATTGACCGCCCAAGCCAGCGCAAGGCTCATCGCGATTGCGGTCAGCGCGCCGGCGTAGATGTCGCGGACGCGGCGCTCCTGGCCCGCTTCGCGCACGGCGGCGAGCAGGGCGATGATGACCAGGAGGGCTTCGAGGCCCTCGCGAATAAGGATGCCGGAAGAATAAAGGAAGTAGGGTAAAGCGGTGTTCACGGCGATCCGTACAAATTGAGACTCATTCTCAATTAGACAAGCTAGTCGGGCGATGCCGTCTGTGTCAAGGCGAGCGGCCGGCGTTGGTGGCATCCGCCCGCTTGCCGCTGCCCGTCAGGCGGTGTAACTTCGGTTGTGAAGCGGGGTAGCGAGCCCGTCGGGCGCGCGCCCGCTTTATGCGCTTTAGGGCGCACATGCTCAGGCGAGGGTGACCTACCATGCCTCTGGCGACGGCCGCCCGGCGGTAAGTACCCACGATGCGCTGCCTGTATTGCCGGCAGAGGGCTGGACTGATGCGCCGCGTCTGCCCGATGTGCGCGCGGGTTATTGCAATAGTCGAGCGCGCCGGCGGACACGTGGGCGCGGCCGGCCTGGTGGACCTTTTCGCCGCCGAGGGCCTGACACGCGCGCAGGTCGACCGCGTTCTCGACGCACAGGTCGATGGCAATCCCACTATCCGCGACCGGCTGACCTCAGAGATGGCCAATGCGCTGATGCGTGGGCTGGGAATGCCGGGACGTCAATCGCCAGAGGACGTGCGCCAGGTGCGGCTGAAGATGCGAGAGGGCAGCGGCGAGGGAACGTGGAGCGGCGGCGAGAAGCCGCCGGAGGTGTCTTGACTGGGAGTTGCGCGCGCGCGAGTTTCGGATGGCAGGCGCGCCGCAAATCGCGGCGCACCTGCTTTGAGCCGGCGCCGGCGGTCAATCGCCGGTTCGAGGGGAGGAATTGATGGCGGTTAGCAGACTGGGTGTGGTTGGCGCGGGGCAGATGGGTGGCGGCGTCGCCGAAGTGGCGGGGCAAGCGGGGCTCGAAGTTCTCGTCCACGACGTCTCCGACGAGATGTGCCGGCGCGGGCTGGACAATGTCCGGCGCGACCTCGATCGGATGGTCAAGCGCGGACGGGTCAAGCCCGAGGAGCGCGACCAGACTCTGCGCCGCATCAAGACCACCACCCGCCTGGAAGATTTCCGCGACGTCGATTTCGTCATCGAGGCTGTGGTCGAGAACGAAGAGGCCAAGATCGGGCTCTTCCAGAAACTCGACAAGATTTGCCCGCCCGAGGTCATCTTTGCCTCCAACACCTCGTCGATTTCGATCACCCGGATGGCGGCGCGCACCAGCCGGGCGCCGCGCTTTATCGGGATGCACTTCATGAACCCGGTGCCGGCGATGCGCTTGGTCGAGATCATCCGCGGACTGGCGACCGCGCAGGAGACCTTCGAGCAGACGCGCGCGCTGGCCGAGCGCCTGGGCAAGAACACGATGACCGCCGAGGACTTCCCCGGCTTCATCGTCAATCGCATCCTGCTCCCGATGATCAACGAGGCGATCTACACGATGTACGAGGGCGTCGGCGGTGTCACCGACATCGACACCGCGATGAAGCTGGGTACCAACCAGCCGATGGGCCCGTTGGAACTCGCCGACCTCATCGGGCTCGACACCTGCCTGGCGATCATGGAGGTGATGCATCGCACGTTCGGCGACGACAAGTACCGCCCCTGCCCGCTGCTCAAGAAGTACGTCGATGCGGGCTACCTCGGGCGCAAGGTGGGCCGCGGCTTTTATATCTACAACGAGCAGGGAGTGGCGATTCCGCCGGTGGCGCGCTAGCGGCGCGCGGGCGACCGGCTTTGGCGCACGATGCAGGGTTCGGCAAAACTCCAGGGAGGAGAACAGATGTCGGTTAAAGCCTTCATTCTGATCGATACGTCCCCGGGCAAAGCCAAGGAGGTCGCCGGCAAGCTCCGCCAGGTCGCGGGGATTTCGGCTGCGCATGCCGTCACTGGCCCCCATGACATCATCGCGGTGGCCGAGGCCGCCGACGTCTCGTCGTTGGGCGAGCTAGTGGTGCAGAAGATCCAGAGCGTCGCCGGCGTCAATCGCAGCCTGACCTCGATCGTCGCCGACTAGCTGCGCAGAGATTCGGCTGAAACCAAACCAACGGATGCATGAGCGGGGGCGGATTCGCTCCACGCACGGATGTTCTAAACTCAATCGCTTCAGGGTGAGCAATGGCTGAACTTCCCGTAATCAAGCGGCTGCGCAAAGAGATGGAGACGCTCAAGCGCGAGCTGACCGTCGATTTGCCCAAGGAGCTCGAACGGGCGCGCGCCCACGGCGACCTTTCGGAGAACGCCGAGTGGGCGATGGCCAAGCAGCGCCAGGAATTCCTGCGCGCGCGCCTGGCCAACCTCGAGGCGCGGGTCTCCGAGCTTTCGATGATCAACCTCGATTCGATTCCGCGCGACACGGTTGGCCTCGGCAGCCGGGTCGAACTAGAAGACCTCGACGAGGGCGGCAGCGTCGAGTACGAGATCGTGGTGCCCGAGGAGGTGGACGGCGCCGCCAACCGCATCTCGCTCTCCTCGCCGCTGGGCCGTGCGCTCATCGGCAAGGCGCAGGACGACGATATCGAGGTGCAGACCCCGCGCGGCAAGCGTTCGTACATGGTCAAGCGCCTGACCACGATCCACGCGCTCATTGAGGCCGACAACGGCAACGGCTCCGACGGCTGAGCCCTTGGTGGGGTGGCCTGCCATGCTCACCAGTGACGTGCGCGCGAGCGCCATCGGGCGCCGCTGAGCGAGAGCGGGCAGCGACGTCTACCCCGCTGAGCAAAGGCCGATCCGTCGATTGCCAACCTTCCGAGCCCTTCCCCGGTTTGGGGAGGACGTGGGTGGGCCTCTGGCGGTTCTGAATCTTCATGGGAACCGCCTCCGCATCAGGCGCCGTACATCGACTCGATCAGCTCGCCGTAATGGTCGGCCACTATTCTGCGCCGCAGCTTGAGCGTCGGCGTCAGCTCGCCGTTCTCCTGGCTGAACGGATGCGCGAGCAGGCGGAAATCGACGATGGTTTCGACGTCCGACAGCCCCTTGTTCAGCTCGTGCAGCCGCGCGTGGTAGAAGGCGCGCAGTTTGGGGTCAGCGACCGCCTGCTCGGGCGCACGCGCGAGTTCCTTGAATGCCGCCTGGGTGGCGAGGTACTCGAAGTCCGGCACCACGAGCGCGGCCAGATGCTTGCGCCGATCGCCGATTACGCAGGCTTGCGCGATCGCCGGGTCGGAGGTCAGCCGGTTCTCCAGATTGGCGGGAGAGACGTTCTTGCCGCCCGAGAGCACGATGATCTCCTTCTTGCGGTCGGTGATGCTGATGTAGCCGTCGGGATCGATGCGCGCGATGTCGCCGGTATGAAGCCAGCCGTCGCCGTCGAGCGCCTCGCGGCTCTCGCCTTCGCGGTTGTAATATCCGCGCATCACGTTGGCGCCGCGCACCAGCAATTCGCCGTCGGGCGCGGTGCGCACCTCGACGCCCGGCAGCGCGCGGCCCACCGTGCCGATCCTGGTCCGCCCGTGCAGGTTGACTGAGACCACCGGCGCCGCTTCGGTCAGGCCGTAGCCCTCGACGATCGGCACCTCGGCGGCGGCGAGGAACTCGAAGATCTCGCGTTGCAGCGGCGCGCCGCCCGAGATTAGGTAGCGCAGACGGCTGCCGAAGATCGCGCGAACGCGCGCGAACACGAGCCCCCGAAACAGCGCCATCGGCGCCGCCAGCCGCACCGGTACCCGCCTGCCCTGATGGCGATAGGCGGCGGCGCGGCGGCCCACGGAGAGCGCCGTCTTGAACAGCGCGCGCCGCGCCGCGCCCGACACCAGCACCGTGCGCATTACCCGCGCATAGACCACTTCCAGCAGCCGCGGGACCGTCAGCACGACGGTCGGATTAATCTCGAGCAGGTTCTGCGCGATCTGGCCCAGTCCCTCGGCGTAGGCGATCGTCCCGCCGCCGAGCATCACCGTGTAATAACCTGCGGTACGCTCGAAGGAATGCGCCACCGGCAGAAAGGAGAGCGTGGTGTCGTCTTCGTTGAGGCCGAGGACTTCGAGCGACGCCCGACAATTGGCCAGGATGTTGCCGTGGGTGAGCATCACTCCCTTGGACGGCCCAGTGGTGCCCGAGGTGTAGATGAGCGTTGCTAGGTCGTCGCGCGAGCCCGCGATCGGCGGCGCCGGTTCCAGCGCGCTGACCGAGGCGAAGGTGAAAATCCGCACCCGGCTGAGCGCGCTGTACGCGGGCGGGGCGCCCTCGCCGGGATTCATCGCGATGATCCCGGCGAGATCGGGCAACTGCGGCGCGAGCGCGACGATTTTCTTGAGTCCCGCCTCGCTGTTGACCGCGACGAGTCGCGCGCCTGAGTCGGCCAGGATATGGCGGGTCTCCTCGGCGCCGCTGGTGGTGTACAGGGGAACCACCACCGCGCCCATCCCCAGCGCCGCCTGATCGATCACCACCCATCGCGGACAGTTTTCGGCCAGGATCGCGATGCGCTCTCCCGGCGCCAGCCCGAGCTGCATCAGGCCTGCGCGCAGACGTCCCGCGGCGTCGGCCACCGCGCGCCACGAATGCTCGCGCCAAGTCTTGCCCGCTTTGTCCTTGAGGAATGTCCGATCCCGCAGCCGCGCCGCCTGGGCGTGAAACGCCGCGGCCAGTGTGGCGAATTCCGTCACGCGCTTCGACCTCCCCCTGCAATTGCCGATTGCAGTTAGTAGCGTAATCGCGCGGCCGCGCCAAATCTGCCTTGAGGATGCCTCCTGGTCGAGGCACCACGCGCCGCCTCGCGCCGAAGGCAACCGGGGGACATTGCGCGCTGCGCGTGCGAAGCTGGACTGGCGCGGCGCATCAGGCTGGCAAGCGGCAGGCAGGATTGGTACGATAGTTAAGTTTGAATTATTTTTGAATCCGAGTATCTTTCGCCATACTAATGGAAGAGGTCCGCGCGCCGCGTTCCCGAGAGCCGCGCGCGCGGCAACCGAATATAGTGTGAACTCGCTTTCCCAAGGCTCGCCGCTTCGGGCGCTGCATCGGTTCGCCGTCGTAGCTGCCGCCGCCACTTTTGTCCTGGTCTTCGCCGGCGGCCTTGTCACCTCCACCGGCTCGGCGATGGCGGTGCCGGACTGGCCGCTCGCCTTCGGTCATCTGATCCCGCAGCACTGGACAACCGGCGTGCCCTTCGAGTACGGCCATCGCGTCATCGCGGGCACGGTCGCGATTCTGACCCTAATCCTGGCCCTGTGGACTTGGAGGTCGGAGCGCCGCGCATGGGTGCGGCACACGGCGCTGGCGGCTTTCGGACTGGTCGTCGTCCAGGCGGTGCTGGGCGGGATTACGGTGCTGCTCGACCTGCCGCTGCCAATCGCCGTCGCGCACGCGGCGACCGGGCAGGCGTTCTTCTGCCTGATGGTCTCGATGGCGCTGTTCACCAACCCGCAATGGGACAGTGGCGCGCCGCCGGCCCGCGTGCGGGGCGACGCGAGGCTGGCGCCGCTGGCGGCGGCGACCGCAGCGATCATCTACGTGCAGATTCTTATCGGCGCCGTGATGCGGCATATGCACGCGGGGCTTGCGATTCCCGATTTTCCGCTCGCCTTCGGCCACTTGGCACCGCCGATGTTCTCGGTCCCGATCGCGATCAACTTCGCCCATCGCTGCGGCGCGATCGTGGTCAGCGCGATGATCCTGTGGACGGTCGCCCGGGCGCTGAGACTGTACGGCAACACGCGGGCGCTGCGCCGTCCGGCGCTCAGCCTGCTAGTGCTTTTGGCTTTGCAGCTTTCGCTCGGCGCGGCTACCGTGCTCAGCATGCGCGCGGTTATCCCGACGACTCTGCACGTCGCCATCGGCGCCGCCGTGCTCGCAACCAGCGTGGTGCTGGCGCTGCGCGCGGCGCATCTGGAACGCCAGGCCGGCAGCGCGCACGCCCGCGCCGTGGCGGGTGTCGCGCCGCGGCGCGGACCCGCGCCGATGGCGCGCAAGGTGGGTATATGAGCGCCGAGGCCGCTGCGCTCGCGATGATGGGCGGGATGGGCCGTCGCGTGGCGGCCTATTACGAACTGACCAAGCCGCGCGTGGTCGCGATGGTTCTGCTGACCACGCTGGTCGGGTTCTACCTGGGCGCAGTCGGCCGCTTCGACCCGTGGCTGGCGCTCAGCACGCTGGCGGGTACCGCGCTTGCCGCGGGCGGCACGCTCGCGCTCAACCAGTACTTCGAACGCTACATCGACGCCCTGATGGAGCGCACGCAGCATCGCCCGCTGCCCGAGGGACGCCTGAGCCCACCCCAGGCGCTGGCTTTCGGCGCCGCGGCGACGGTCGCCGGATTCGCGTGGCTGTGGGCAGGAACCAACGCGCTCGCGGCCGGCGTGACCGCGCTTATCACGGTGCTCTACCTGTTTGCCTACACGCCACTCAAGCGCTTCTCGTGGATCTGTCACGTGGTCGGTGCGGTGCCCGGGGCGTTGCCGCCGGTGGCCGGGTGGGCCGCGGCGCGCGGTACGCTGGGGGTCGAACCGCTCATCCTCTTCCTGATCATGTTCCTGTGGCAGTCGCCGCACTCGCTGTCGATCGCGCGGCTGTACCAGCGCGACTACGAGCGCGCCGGGATCAGCATGCTGCCGCTGGAGCGCGGACGCGGCAATCCGGTGGACAGGTTGATCCTCTTCGACTGCGTGGCGTTGATCGGGGCGGGCGCGTTGCCCGCGCTGCTGGGCTTCGCGGGATGGATATCGTTGGCAGTGTCTGCCGCGCTGGGCGCTATGATGCTGGTCTATTCGCTGCGCCTGGCGCGCACGCCGCACGCCGCCGACGCCGCGCGCCGCGTGATGTTCGCTTCGCTCTTTTACCTTCCGATCGTCTTCCTGGTGCTGGTGCTCGACCGTATCTAGCGGGTTCCCGGCGGCTTTGGTTGTGCGCTTCGCGTTCCAGCCGCCGCTTTCCCGCGGTTCGGTTTTGCGCCCGACTGGCGCAAGTTCCGGCTTGTCCGAATCGGCCAGCCTTGACAATTTCAGTCCGTCTAGGTAGGCGGATTGTTGCGAGCGCCATAACACACCGAATCCTCGCGCAAAAGGAGTGTGGCCATCGACCTGACGCACTGAGCGGAAGCCAAAAAAAGAATTACTCCAATACTTAGCCTGATCGACGGAACCGTTTTGACTGTATTGGGAGTTGGGATAGGCGAGCGCGAGCTCAAGACCCGATAAGGAGGGACCGCGGTTATGACCGTTATGCGCAGGCTGTTGTTTGGCTTATTGGTTCTGGTCCTTTCCCCGCTGGCGATTGGGGCCGCCGGCGCCGAGGACACTATTCCGCCGGGCACCAAAATCACCATGCAGAACTGGCAGCAGTACAAGGCCTTCATGCCCGACGGCATGATCGCCCTGTTCGAGGGCCAGTACGCGTGGAAGATGCCGTCCGACGTTGAGATGGAGGTGGGCCCGACCAATATCCATCCGCTGCCCAAGCCGTTCTGGGACGCGGTGGAGAAGTACTCCTCGCAGACCCGCCTGGTGAAGCTGCCCAACGGCGCCTACAACATCGAAAACTACGTCTCCGGCGTGCCGTTTCCCCATCCCTCGGGACCTGACAAGGGCACCCAGATCATCGACGACGTGACCTTCCGCCCGGGCGGCGTGCTCTACACCGGCTTCCCCAACCTCAAAGGCAATGCCGAGTCGTCTTTCTGCACGATGGACCGCTTCGGCAGCAAGGCTTGCACCCGGGTCGATTACGACTACCGCCAGCTCGCTTACAACTGGTTCCCCGGTATCCCGCATACGGACCCGCATGCGGCCGGCGCGTGGTACGGCGAATGGCTGATGGTCGAGGTGCCCGAGGAGTCCAAGTACACCGCCGACCTGACCCTGTTCTGGCAGGACGTCACTCGCCTGCCCGACGACTTCGTCTTCATCCCGGCGCTGCGCCGCTCGCTGCGGCTTTCAACCTCGGCGCGCTGTGCGCCGCTGTTCGGCAGCGACATGACGCACGACGACCAGCGGGTGGGATGGAACGGCGGGGCCTCGGTGTTCGAGGGCCATTATCTCCGCGACCAGAAGATCCTCGCGCTGGTCAACATGACCCACGCTGACGGAACGTTTCCTGAAAACTACGACATGCCGCTCGGCTGGGCGCGGCCGTCGTGGGGCAAGTGGGAAGTGGTGCCGGTGTGGGTGACGGACGTGCGGCGGATCCCGTCGATGGCGGCCGGTTACTGCTACGGCAAGCGGGTGATGTACACCACTCAGGCCTACTACGCCAACGTTCACGAAGACCTCTACGACTCCAACCTGAAGCTCTGGAAGGTGGTCAACATCGGGCTCAGTCCTGCGGTCGACAGGCTCCATCCGGAGTGGGGGCTCCAGTACTTCGGTGGGATCATCGAGCAATACTGGGATATGCAGAACCAGCACGTCAGCCACGTGTTCACCGCCGATCGCGAAGGCAATGACCTCACGCCCGACATCGGCTGGGGCACGCAGTACGATAACGTGCAGCTCTATCAGACCCCGGGCGGCCTGATGCAACTGATGCGTTAGCGGACGCGGCGCATATAGTCTTCGCCCGAAAAACGAACGCCGCGCGCGATGCGTTTGCACCGCGCGCGGCGTTCGTGTTAGTGGCGCGACAATCGCCGTGCCCGGCTTGGAGCCGCGGGGGTTTCCGGGGCTGGTGAGTGCCTGGAGGGAGGTTAGAGACTGGTTATGACTGCGGTTCGTCGATTGTTGGTGGGTATTGTGGTGCTGGTCCTATGTCCCTTGGCGCTACGCAATGCTAGCGCCGCCGACAACAGCACTATCCCACCGGGTACCAAGATCACCATGCAGAACTGGCAGCAGTACAAGGCCTTCATGCCTGACGGCATGATCGCCCTGTTCGAGGGCCAGTACGCGTGGAAGATGCCGTCCGACGTCGAGATCGACATCGGCCCGACCAATATCCATCCGCTGCCCAAGCCGTTCTGGGACGCGGTGGAGAAGTACTCCTCGCAGACCCGCTTGGTGAAGCTGCCCAACGGCGCCTACAACATCGAAAACTACGTCTCCGGCGTGCCGTTTCCCCATCCCTCGGGACCAGAGAAGGGCACCGAGATCTCGGCCGACGTGACCTTCCGCCCAGGCGGCCTGCTCTACGTCGGCTTTCCCGATTCAGGTACTCCGTCGTCGTTTTGCACGATGGATCGCTTCAACAACAAGGCGTGCTCGCGGGTTGACTACAACTATCGCCAGCTCGCCTACAACTGGTTCCCCGGCGTTCCGCATACCGACCCCCATGCGGCCGGCGCATGGTATGGCGAGTGGCTGATGGTCGAAGTGCCCGAGGAGTCCAAATACACCGCCGACCTCACCCTGTACTGGCAGGACGCCACGCGGATGCCCGACGATTTCGTCTTCATCCCGGCGCTGCGCCGCTCGCTGCGGCTTTCGACCTCGGCGCGCTGCGCGCCGCTGTTCGGCAGCGACATGACGCATGACGACCAGCGGGTGGGATGGAACGGCGGGGTGTCGGTATTTACCGGCAAGTTCCTGCGTGACCAGAACATCATCGCGCTGATCGACCTGACCACTGGGGTGGGCAAGTTCCCCGAGAACTACGACATGCCGCTGGGATGGGCGCGGCCGTCGTGGGGTAAGTGGGAAGTGGTGCCGGTGTGGGTGACCGACGTGCGGCGGATCCCATCGATGGCGGCGGGCTACTGCTACGGCAAGCGCATCATGTACACCGTGCAGGCCTACTATGCCAACGTGCACGAGGACCTCTACGACTCGAACATGAAGCTGTGGAAGGTGGTCAATATCGGGTTGCGCCCGCGCCCCGACAAACTCCATCCGGAGTGGGGGCCGCAGTACTTCGGTGGCGGCATCCTCGAACAGTACTGGGACATGCAGAACCAGCACGTCAGCCACGTATTCACGGCCGACGCCGAGGGGCATGACCTGTGGGCGGATCGCTATCTGCCGCAATACGACAACATCTCGAAGTACCAGACCCCGGGCGGCCTGATGCAGCTGATGCGTTAGCGGCCGCGGCAGCGCGAGCCTGAACCAACCGGCCGGGACGGCGCTCGACGGCACGCCGTCCCGGCCTTTCTTTCCGTGCTTTCGCGCTCGCCAGCACCGCGTTAGACTCTCAAGCGCTTGTCGTTCTGGGGACCGACAACGGAGGCCAAATCATGATCGCAGTGCTTGCGTCGCTGTTCGTATGCATCGCGACCGCGATGTTCGCGCGGCCCGCGCTCGGCCAAAGCGCCGGCGCTCCGGACGCGGCACCGGTCGCTGCCGGGGCGCCCGCGGCGTCTGCCGAGTCGGCGGCGCTCAAGCAGGCCGAGGAGCAGCAGCGCGCCGCGCAGGAGGCCTCGGCAGCGGCCGCCGAAGCCACGCTCGCGCCGGGGACGAAGATCACGATGGCCAACTGGCAGCAGTACAAGCAGTTCATGCCCGACGGCATGATCGCGCTGTTCCAGGGCACCTACTTCTGGAAAATGCCGCAGGACGTCGAGATGGACGTTGGCCCGACCCAGGTTTTTCCCGCCCCGCGTGGCTATCTCGAAGCGACTGAGAAGTACGGCAGCCAGACCCAGGTTGTGGTCCTGCCTAACGGCCATTACAACATCAAGAATTACGTCGCCGGCGAACCGTTCCCCAATCCAACCGAGCCCTACAAGGGATGGAAGATCCTGGCCGACGACTGGTTCGGCCCGATCCCGCGCATCGCGGTCGGTTCGCCCGAAACCGGGCTGGCGAGCCTGTGCGCGCAGGACCGCTACGGCAACTCGGCCTGCATGAAGACCTCCTACGTCTATCGCCAGCTCGCCTACATCACCGATCCCGGCCATCCGCGCATCGAGGCGAATGCCAACGGCGCCTGGTACACCGAGTGGTCAATGGTCGAGGAGCCCGAGCAATCCAAGTACACCGCCGTGCTCCAGATCTTCTACCAGGACCTCCAGCGCCTGGAGGACGACTATGTGTTCGTGCCGGCGCTGCGGCGCTCGATGCGGCTGGCGTCAACCGCACGCTGCTCGCCGCTGTTCGGCACCGATTACACGCACGACGACGCACGCGCCGGCTTCAACGGCAGCGTCTCGATCTTCCAGTCCAAATGGCTGCGCGACCAGAAGATCCTCGCGATCAACGATCTCACCACCGCCGACGGCATCTATCCCGGTAACTACGACATGCCGTTGGGATGGGCGCGGCCGTCATGGGGGCACTGGAGCCTGCGTGACACCTACGTCATCGACGTCCGCCGCATCCCCGCCGAGGCCGGCGGCTACTGCTACGGCAAGCGTGTCATGTGGGTTGACAAGTATGTGCTCCACGAGATGTGGACCGACCTCTACGACTCGAACATGAAGCTGTGGAAACTGATGATGGTGGCCGGGGCGCCCAAGCGCATCCAGGGCCAGATGTCGTCGGTGGTCGGCACCTTGTACGTCGGGATGTGGGACATGCAGAACGACCACGCCACCATCGCCTTCACCGCCGATGGCCAGGGCCGCGACATCGTGGTCGATGACGCCGTACCCTCGCAGTACGAGAACATCACCAAGTACTGTACGCCCGCCGGCCTGATGCAGATCATGCGCTGAGCGCGCGAGCGGTGCGGATGCACGTCGGCGTGCGTGCGCATCGCCGCGCGTTTCGCTTTCGCGCCGGCGCCGCTATCCTTATCCTTCCGACTGACCCCGGCTCCTTCCCCTGAAGGCGAGGGGGAGCGAGATAGAGGCCCGGCCGGATCGGAGCGAAGCGTTGGACGCGAGCGAGGCAAAGGAGCAGGCGCGGGAACTGGCGCGCAATGCGGCCGAGGTGATCTCCATGGCCGAGCTTGCGGCGAAGCTTGCCGAGGGGCGGCCGCTGCGGGTCAAGCTCGGGATGGACCCGACGGCGCCCGACCTCCATCTGGGGCACTCGGTGGCGCTCAAGAAGTTGCGCGACTTCCAGCGCCGCGGCCACACCGTGATCTTCCTGGTCGGCGATTTCACCGCGATGATCGGCGATCCCACCGGCCGCTCCGAGACGCGCAAGCCGCTCAGCCGCGAGCAGATCGTCGCCAACGCCGAAACCTACCAGCGCCAGGTTTCAAAAATTCTCGACCCGGCGCTGACCGAGGTCCGCTTCAACAGCGAATGGATGGACAAGCTGGGCGTGCGCGATCTTATCGGGATCGCGGCCAAGCTCAGCGTGGCGCGGATGCTCGAGCGCGACGACTTCGAAAAGCGCCTCGCCGAGCAGCAGCCGCTCTTCCTGCACGAGCTGCTATACCCGTTGGTCCAGGGCTACGACTCGGTCGCGCTGCGCGCCGACGTCGAGCTCGGCGGCACCGACCAGAAGTTCAACATGCTGGTCGCGCGCGAGTTGCAGCGCGCTTTCGGCCAGCCGCCGCAGGTCGTGATCACGATGCCGCTGCTTGAAGGGCTCGACGGCGTGCGCAAGATGTCGAAGTCGTACGGCAACGCGGTCGGCCTGACCGATGCGCCGCGCGAGATGTTCGGCAAGCTGATGTCGATCCCGGACCGGATGATGCCGCGCTATTACGAACTGCTGACCGACGCCACGCCGGCCGAGATCGCCGCGCTCTCCGCCGGCGCGGTGCATCCGATGGAGGCCAAGAAGCGCTTGGCCGCGACGATCGTCACCGAGTACCACGGCGCCCCCGCCGCCGCCGAAGCACGCGCCTACTTCGAGTCCAAGTTCCAGCGGCGCGAAGTTCCAGGGGACATCCCGGTCTTCCGCGTCGGCGGCGAGCTGTGGATCTGCGAACTGATTAAACAACTGCGCTTTGCGGCTTCGACCAGCGAAGCGCGCCGGCTGGTGGGGCAGGGCGCCGTACGCGTCGATCGCCAGACGGTGACCGACCCGAACTTTCGTTTCGTTCCCGGACAGCATCGAGTGCTCGAAGTCGGCAAGCGCCGCGTCGCCCGCATCGAGCCGTAGCTGACGGCACTGGCCCGCACAGCAGATGCGATCTCTGCCCCTTGCGCTTCAAAGGGGCGGGCCCGGCGTTGGATGAACCTGTCGTGAGGCGCGTCGCCCGAGCGGGAGGAAAAAATCGGGCGACTACCGCTCGCGCGCGATCACCGTGTCGTGCAGCCAGTGCGCGTCGTCGCGTTCTGGATAATCGATCGTGTAATGCAACCCGCGCGACTCGCGCCGCGCCATCGCCGAGCGCACCACCAGTTCGGCGACCTCGACCAGGTTGCGCAGCTCGACCAGGTCGGAATCGACCAGATGCTCCCAGTAGTAGCTATGGACCTCGTCGCGGATTAGCTTCAGGCGGCGCAGCGCGCGCCCCAGCCGACGGTCACTGCGCACGATCCCGACGTAGTTCCACATCAGGCGGCGAATCTCGTCCCAACTCTGCGTGATCAGCACGCGCTCTTCGCTGCGGATCGCGCGCCCCGGATCCCAGTGCGGAAAGTCCGGCGCCCGCCGCTCGCCGCCCGCCGCCCGCTCCTCGCGCGCGGCGGCCGCCGCGCGCCGTCCCATCACCGCCGCCTCCAGCAGCGAGTTCGAGGCGAGCCGGTTGGCCCCGTGAAGCCCCGTCATCGCGACCTCGCCCGCCGCGTACAGGCCGGCGATCGCCGTGCGCGCGTCGAGGTCGGTGATTACGCCGCCGCACATGTAATGCGCCGCAGGCACCACCGGAATTGGCTCCTGCGTGAGGTCGAAACCAAAGCCCAAGCATCGCTTGAAGATGTTCGGAAAGCGCGAGCGCACGAAGTCGGCCGGCCGATGGCTGATGTCGAGGTACACGCAATCCAGCCCCCGCCGCTTCATCTCGGTGTCGATCGCGCGGGCGACCACGTCGCGCGGCGCCAGCTCGGCGTCCGGATGGTAGCTCTGCATGAACGGCGCGCCGTCGGGCAGCCGCAGGATCGCTCCCTCGCCGCGCAGCGCCTCCGAGATCAGGAATGACTTGGCGGCGGGATGGTAGAGGCAGGTCGGATGGAACTGGATAAATTCCATGTTGGCGACCGGCGCCCCCGCCCGGTACGCCATCGCGACTCCGTCGCCCGAGGCGATGTCGGGGTTGGTCGTGTAGAGATAGACCTTGCCCGCGCCGCCGGTGGCGAGCAGAGTTGCGCGCGCGACGAACTTGTCCACCGCCTGGGTAGCGCGGTCGAGCACGTACGCGCCCCAGCACCGCCCGGCGGCGCCATTGAATGCGCCCGGCTCGATCAGCAGGTTCACCGCAAGCTTGTTTTCGAGCACCCGGATATTGCTCCGCGCGGCCGCCGCCTCGCTCAGCGCGCGCATGATCTCGCGCCCGGTGAGGTCCTGGGCGTGGAGCACCCGGCGATGGGTGTGGCCGCCCTCGCGTCCGAGGTCGTATTCGTCCTCTCTGCCGTCTTCGATACGGGTGAAGCGGGTGCCGAGTGCGATCAGCTCGCGCACCGCCTCCGGACCGTCGCGCACGATCGCTTCGACCGCGCGCCGGTTGCACAGCCCGGCGCCCGCGCGCAGCGTGTCCTCCACGTGCGACTCGAAGGAGTCGTCCACGCTCCATACGCTGGCGATCCCGCCCTGCGCATAGGCGGTGTTGGCCTCGGCGCTGGCGGCCTTGGTCAGCACGGTCACCGCGGCGCCCGACTCCGCGGCCTTGACCGCAAAGATAAGGCCGGCGATACCGCCGCCAATCACCAGGAAGTCGGTCTCAAACGTCGAGGGTGCGGGCGTGCTCATCGGGTACGGGAACGGAGGGTGCGCGGACGCGGCCCGCGAGGCGAATCGATCATGATCGAACGTACGCGCGCACGGCGCGGCGCGTCAAGCTGGCTCACAGCGCACGTCCGCGTTCGCCGCGCAAGTCTCGATTGCCCGCCTCATACGATTGCCATATTGTCGAAATGAGGGTTGCCGGAGAGGCGTCACGGGGCCGGACGCCGGGAACGCGCGATGGCGCTGAGCACACCAAATCTGCTGACCCTGATGCGCATCGCGCTGACGCCGGTGCTGGTCGTCCTGCTGCTGCTTCCAGGGCCCGGGCCGTCGGCGGCCGCGGCCGCGGTCTTCTTCGTCGCCACGCTCAGCGACTTCTTCGACGGCTATATCGCGCGCAGCTACGGCTCGGGTACCACGCTCGGCAAGTTCCTGGACCCGCTCGCCGACAAGCTGGTGGTGACGGCGGCGTTGATCATGCTGGTGGCGATGCCGCGCGCGCCGCGCGTGCCGGCCTGGATAGTGGTGGTGCTGGTGCTGCGCGAGATCGCGGTTACCGGGTTGCGCGCGATGGCGGCGGCGGAGGGCGAGGTGATGGCGGCCGAGGAGCTGGGCAAGTACAAGATGGTGCTTCAGTCGATCGCTGTCCAGGGGCTGCTCATCCACTACACCTACTTCCACATCGACTTCTTCGCGGCCGGGATGTTCGTGCTGTGGATCGCGATGGTGGTCAGCGTGTGGTCGGGGATCGATTATTACCGCAAGGCGAGCGCGCTGCTGGGCGCGCGGCTGCGGCCGCCGGCCTCGCGGCGGGCGGCGGTTTGACAAGGCGCGCGCGGGCGGATAAATCGATCTATCCGGCCGTGCGGCAACAGGCTTGGGGGCGGGTGTAGCTCAGTTGGTAGAGCGTGTGCTTGCCAAGCACAAGGTCGTCGGTTCGAAACCGATCACCCGCTCCAGTCAAATCCTCAGAAAGTTCAAAGAATCAGGCGGGCTGGAGCGAACCGCGAACCGGAGCTCGAAGGTGAAGGGCTGACGGTGCACCCGCGCTGCGCTGCGCGGAGGGCGTTGCGCGACAAAGGTCGGTCTGTCTGGCCGAGTCGCGAACGCGAGCGAGCCATGAGGTGTCGGCAGCGAGAGATGCCACTCCGCCTCACGGAGGAGCTCCAGGCGCGTGGTTTCGAGGTGCGCGTCGCTTGTTTGCAGTAGTTGCCGCCCAAGCCAGCCTAACAAATCGCTGGTCGCATCCTATATGCGCTTATGCGCCGTGAATACGCTTGCGCGAACACCGCAAAAGATCCTGGGCCGTACGGCATTCCACATTGGCGGTGAATGAGACCGGCAGGCGTCGGTTCCCCCGCAAAGGCTATGGGGGCATGGTGAGGCTGAATACTAAGCTCATCAAGGGATCAAGACCATGAAAAAGATCGAATGGCTGATGAAGGGGCGCTATCTCAAGAACTGCAATTGCATCGCGAGCTGCACCTGCGACACCGTCGGCATCCCTTCTCCGCAGAAAGGATGCGAGGGCGTTGCGGGAATGCGGATCGACCGCGGCCATTTCGGTGCCGTGCCGCTCGAAGGCCTAAGCTGGGTTACGGTCGCGCGCTGGCCCGGTGGAGTCCACGAGGGCCACGGCGAAGCCCAGGCCTTTATCGACGAGCGCGCCACCGGCGAGCAGCGCACGGCCTTGCTCACGATCCTCAGCGGGCAGGCGGGCAACGCCTGGTTCGAGTTTCTCGCCTCCACGTTTTCGACCGTGCATCCTCCGCAATTCGTGCCGATCGAATTCGAATTTGACAAAAGCGCGCGCAAAGCGCGCGTCGTGATCCCTGGCGCGGTTGAGACCGTCTCGACCCCGCTGATCCTGCCCAACACCGGACAGGAGCATCGCGTCACCGTCCATTTGCCCGACGGGCGCGAATATTTCGAGATGGAAGTGGCGCAGGCGGCGGTTCTGAGGGGCAGCGGCGCGATCCGCTTCGAGCATCGCAACACCCACAGCAGCCTGGCCGAGGTCACGTACTCGCACGACCGATGATTGGCCGGCGCGTCAGCGCGCGGCGCCGCAACGGTCTGTTCCACCCCAGCGTCGCTGTGCGGCGGGACGATTTTGCACATCAAACTGAGCCTTTTCTGGGGCGGGAGATGCTCCTCACCCGCAGACAGGGTGCGGAGCCTAGCTGTGCTCGCGGCGGTGGTCGGCGCCGAGGGCGGCGGAGGAGCCACCGAGCGCGATTACGCGATTTGCAATCATATCAACTTCGCGCGCGGAAGCCCGATCGTTGACCCGGGTTCTTCGCCACATGTTCCAAGCAACCGCTTGCTCGGGATGTCTTTTGAAACGCGTCAGCGATTGCCTGGGAACTCGGCATCTTAAACGATGGTTCCGCGCACACGATTCTAAAATCCGCCTGCGAGGAGGGTACGCATGGAAATCGCCGTCGTATGCATCGGGCTGCTCGGCCTGTTGCTGTTTGCGCTGGGACTGCACGTTTCAATGACGCGCAACCGCCTCGGGAGGGTCGGGACGTCGTCCAACGACCCGGCCGACCCGCTCTTCAAGGCGATTCGCGCGCACGGCAATACGGCCGAGTATGCGCCGATGCTGGCGGTCCTGATGCTCTACCTTGGCGCGCATTCGCCGGCGGCGTGGGTAGCGTGGGTCATGATTATCGTGACCGTCTGCCGCTATCTAAGCGCGATCGGGATAGTCGTCTGTCCCACTCTGGACCGGCCTTATCCGCTGCGCTTCGTAGGCGCCGTCGGCACTTACCTCGGCGGAATCATCCTTTCGATCGCCGCGCTCGCGACTATCTGATCAGGTCGCCTCGCGCACGAGCAGCGGAGCCCCGCCGCAGCCTCTTTGCCTGCGGCACCAGGCGCTGGTCATGGCGCTCACAGGCGAGGCGCCGTGACACGCGGCCGGTCACGGAGCGGCGAGCGTTTGCCCGAGCGCGGATTTCGTGGTACCCAAGGCGCGATCGGCGGCGCGCGCGGCCGACGCCCTGCGACAACGCGCTGGCGTGCGTGTCGTTCGCGGATCTGTGCTTGAGAGTTCCGATGGCCTGAGAGTGCAACCGGCAACCGTCAGCGGTCCGGCGCGACCGCCGGACCACGGGAGGTGCGCATGAGGTTCGGACTCCTGCTGTTGCCCACGATTCCCGCCACCCTCGAGGAGCGCGAACGGCTGCGCCCAATCGCCGCGCGCAACGAGTACTGGCAGAAGATGCTCAGCGAGATCGTCGAGTTCGCTCGGATGGCGGAGGATCTCGGGATCGAGATGGTCGCTTTCCCCGAGCATCACCTGCACACCGAGGGGCTCGAAATCGGCAGCGTGCCGCAGCTCCATCTGTACGTCGCGATGCACACCAAGCATCTGCGGGTCGGGCCGATCGGCTACGTGCTGCCCGGATGGAATCCGCTGAGGTTGGCGGTCGAGATCGGATGGCTCGACCAGTTCACCAAGGGGCGCACCTTCGTCGGCTTCGCCCGCGGCTACCAGCATCGCTGGCTCAACCAGATGGGACAGAAGCTGCACGTCTCGGCCACCACCTCGGATCAGTCTGATATCGATAGGACCAACCGCAAGGTCTTCGAGGAGGTCTTCCAGATCCTCAAGCTGGCGTGGGCCGACGAGCCATTCAGCTTCAAGGGCGAGTACTACGAGTATCCGTATCCCTATGAAACCGGCACGCCGTGGCCGCCGTGGGAGTGGACCGCGCAGTATGGCGCGCCGGGCGAGGTCGAGGGCGGCAAAGTCAGGAAGATCTACGTTGTGCCCAAGCCCTACCAGCGGCCGCATCCGCCGCTTTTCCAGGCCTTCTCGATCAGCGACGAGACCATCGTCTGGTGCGCCCAACAGAATATCATTCCGATGACTCTGGTGACCCATCCGCAGGCGATGGCGCGCGTGGCTCGGCTGTTTCAGGACCAGTCGGCCAAGGCCGGGCGCAAGCTCGAACTCGGCCGGCGCGTTGGCGTGCTGCGCCAGTTCTATTTCGGCGAAAACAGGGAGGCTACCTACCGGATGGCCGAGCTGGGCTCGGCCGGCATCGGCTTTGGCCGCTTCTGGGGCCACTTCGGTTTCTTCGAGGCCTTCCGCTTGCCGGGCGACGAGGAGAAGTGGCCGCGCGGCAAGGCGCTCATCCCGCCCAGCGAGTGGACCGTCGATCGGATGGAGCGGGCGCACTACCTGTTCATGGGTTCGATCTCCGACGTGCGGCGCAAGATGGACGAGCTGGTCGAGGCGGCGAATCCGGAGTACTTCTGCTGGAACTTCGACCAGGGCTTTCTGCCGACGGACGTAATGAAGGAACAGCTGCGCACCTTCGGCGAGAAGATCCTGCCGCACTACGTCTGAGCGTTGGGGGCTGGCTGCGGTTGCGGTGCGTGCGGCCGGGCGGCGAGCCCGGCCGCACGCTTTTGCGTCCCGCGCGCCGGCGCGTCGATGGCGCGGCGGGCGCCGCTTCGCTACGATGCGCCTCGAAAGCCGCGGCTTTGCGGGAGATCCTACGATGAGCGTGCGCGACTTGGCAGGCAATCAATATCGCGTCATCGATGCCGACGGCCATGCGTGGGAGATGCCGCTTAAGCTGTGGGACAAGTATCTGCCGCCAGCGCTGCGCGAGCGGCTGTTTCAAAGCGGCGTCGACCCGAACGGCCATTGGCGAATGCTCTTCGACGGGCGGCTGACGATGGCGCACGAGACCGGCCCGGTGCCCGACGATATCATTGCGCGCGACCGCCTCCTCGACCGCCTCGCCAATCCGCGTCCACTGCCCACCGGTGCGCGCGCCTCGTTCGCGCGCGTTCCGCCCGGGCATCCCGAGAGTCCCGAAGGGCGCCTGGCCGACATGGACGTCGAGGGCATCGATCTCGCCGTCCTCTATCCCAGCCTCGGCCTGGTATGGCTTTCAACCGACAAGCTCGATCTGGCGATCGCATGCGCACGGGCGCAGAACGATCTGCTTGCCGACTACGCCCGGGAGTGCGGCGGGCGCGTGCGGCCGGCGATAAGCCTGCCGCTGGTAGCGCCGACGCGCGAGTCTGTTGACGCTGCATTGCACGAGCTTGAGCATGCGGTGAACCACCTCGGGATGCGCTCGGTGTTCATGCTGCCGAACGTGCGGCGGGCCAACCTTGACGAGCCGTTTCTTTATCCACTGTACGAGGAAATCCAGCGCCTCGGTCTGCCGATCGGAATTCATTGGGGATCGGCGACGGGATTGCCGGGTAGC
Organism: Candidatus Binataceae bacterium; assembly: GCA_035650475.1. Classification (NCBI taxonomy): domain Bacteria; phylum Candidatus Binatota; class Binatia (SeqCode); order Binatales (SeqCode); family Binataceae (SeqCode); species Binataceae bacterium (SeqCode). The sequence goes on along the minus strand of DASRHP010000012.1, from coordinate 1,052,018 downwards.
GAGGAGCGCTTTAAGCCCGAGCAGTTTGTGCTGGGCCACACGATCGGCTTTCCACACGAGGCGATGGTTGCGCTGGGCTCGCTCGTATGCGGCGGCGTGCTCGAGAAGTTCCCGCGGCTTCGCTGGGCGATCCTGGAGTCGGGCGTCGGATGGGTTTACTACTTCATGGAGCGGCTCGACGAGCACTACGAGCGCCTGCCGCAACTGCTGCCCGCGATGAGGCGCTGGCCGCACGAATACATGAAGAGCGGGCTGGTTTACTACTCATGCGATCCCGACGAGGGCTCGCTGCCTTTCATCCTCGAGATGATGGGCGAGGACCTTGTGTTCTACGCGAGCGATTATCCGCACTGGGATGGACGCTTCCCGGAGTCAGTAGCCCCGATTCGCGACCATCCGAAACTCACGCCCGCGCAGAAGCGCAAGGTGCTCGGCGATAACGCGGCGCGCTTCTACGGCATCTGAGTCTAATTACTTCAAAGTGACTACTTCAGGGTGAGGGCCGAATGAGACTGAAAGACGCAGTGGCAATAATCACCGGCGGCGGGTCGGGGCTCGGCGCGGCGACCGCGCGCGAGTTCGTCCAGCACGGCGCGAAGATCGCGATTGTGGATCTGCCGTCGTCACCGGGCGCCAAGGTCGCCGAAGAGCTCGGCGCGCGGGGCCTGTACATCGCGGCCGACGTGGTCGCCGGCCCCGAGGTCGAAACCGCGGTCGCGCGCGCGGCCGAGCATTTCGGCACCGTGCACGTGGCGGTCAATTGCGCCGGCATCGGCCGCGCGCAGCGCACGCTGACCAAGGAAGGGCCGCACTCGCTCGACCTGTTCAACAAGGTGATCGCGGTCAACCTCGTCGGCACTTTCAACATGATCCGGCTTGCGGCGGCGCAGATGGCGAAGAACCGCCCCAACAACGAGGGCGAACGCGGTGTGATCATCAACACGGCTTCGATCGCGGCCTACGAGGGTCAGATCGGGCAGGCTGCTTACTCGGCGTCCAAGGGCGGAGTGGTCGGGCTGACGCTGCCGGTCGCGCGCGACCTGGCTTCGCTCGGCATCCGCGTGTGCACGATCGCGCCCGGAATTTTCGAGACCCCGATGCTCGGGCTGCTGCCCGACGCGGCGCGCAAGGCGCTGGAGGCGTCGATACCGTTTCCCTCACGGCTGGGGCGGCCGAGCGAATACGCGGCGCTGGCGCGCCATATCGTCGAGAACACGATGCTCAACGGCGAGACCATCCGCCTCGACGGCGCGCTGCGCATGGCCCCACGGTAGCTGCGCCGGCCGCGGCGCGTGACGTAGCACGACCAACGATCACCGCGGAATGGGCGCTGTATTGCGCCCTGCTTTGTTTATCAGAGCTGTGGCTGCGCCGCACAGCAAAGCAACCTAATGGGGCAAGTCGGCACCAGGTTGCGACATCCGCGCCCCAATTGCTCTTTATCATAGACTCAGGGGCTAAGTCGCAGCACAGTTGCATTCCTCTGCTTAGCTCAAGGCTAGGCTCAGCGAAGCAGACAATTGCTGAGCTTGGCCAATATAGGAAATGCTAGAGGGCGTCTCTCGTATCAACTAAGCATCTAAAAGAGATTGTCTGGTACATTTTATGCGTTATCGAGATGTCGACAATTGATAATTCTACTTCGACTTCCTTCACCTCATCTTGAGTTTAGTTGAAGCTAGCCCGCTCGGGTGAGGGCTGAAATAAGCAAGGGGAAGTCATTGAGTATCACAAATGACACACGGCCGTGGCGAATCTGGCCGATGCCTAGGCCATGGCGAAATTCCCTGTTTGGCCGCAAACTCGCGCCGGAACAAATCGCGAGCGCCGAGGAACTGAAGGCCGCGTTCCTCGTCAACGTCAATCACCAAATCCGCAATCCACTGAATATTATCGCCGGCCATGCAGAGTTGCTGAGCGATCGCGTTTCGGCCGGAGATCATGAGAGTGCAAAATCGCTCACTGCGATTGTTGGTGCCACGCGGCAACTCGAACGAAACCTGCGCGCGATTATTGATCTGTCCCGGCTGGAAAGCGGAATGTTCAGAATCGCGCCGGTCTCGCTAGAAATCTTATCGCGGATTAGATGGGAGCTTCTCGAAGTTCAGCCGGAGGCCGAGAACAAGGGCCTCCGCATAAACTTGCACGCGCCGGATTCCAAACTCATCATCAGCATCGACGAATACTGCTTTACGCATGCGCTAGCCAATGTGCTCGACAACGCAATGAATTACACTGAACACGGCGCCATTACTGTGAGGGTTGGCAGGGGGCAGGAAGACGTTCTTGTGGAGGTCGAAGACACCGGAGTCGGCATTGATCCCGCTGACCTACCCAAGCTGTTTCGGCCTTTCTCGCGTGGTCGGCACAGCGCGGCAAATCCATACGGCATGGGATTGGGACTGGCGCTGGCCAAGCGCTACCTCGCGCTCAACGGCGCGGACCTGTTGACGAGAAGCCGGCGGGGCGCGGGCAGCGTGTTCACTATCCGCTTGCCGGCTTCGGCCAGCAGTTGGGGCCGCGGCAACGGATCGACCTGAGGCATGCCGGCTGTGGGGCCAGATGAGAAGCCGGCGCGCCGTCCCGCTGCGCACGTGCACTTTCCTCCCCGCCTGATTGCAAGATGGGCGAGCCTCTGGTGCCGACGACGCAGCGCGCCAAACCGCGACTGGCAAGCGACCTTCGGGCGCGAGAGCGGTGAGCAGCGTGTGCTGTGAACTACCCCTGCCTGCCGCAAGCACCGCCGTCAGGTTGGTGCGCGAAGATATCCGCGAGTAGGCAAGTCGACGCACGAGACGAGCCGTCTCGCTTGGGTTCGCGCACTCTTGCTGAGAAGGGCGGCCGTGACAGGCCCGGCGAGAGCAAGCGCCGTATCGGGCAATGCTTCACAGCCGTGGAAGGCGGCGACCTTCGGACTGATCGAGCGCTGCGTTACGGAAGCGGAGTGGGGCCCGCGGTGAGCGCGCCGGGCAAGGGGATCTGCGGTATCGGCAGGCCGGGAACGTCGGCGCCAATCGGAATTATCAGCATCCCCTGTCGGTAGTGCGGGCCGCCGACGATCAGCGTCCCATGGTTGCGCAGCTTGAGTTGCGTGGTCATCAGCGGCCGCGCGCCCTCAAACAGCAGCAGATGCATCGCGATCATGTCGTCCTCGATCGCGTTGGGCTCGACGTGCACGATCCATCCACCCGGCAAGCTGAAGGCGAGCATCCGGCCGCAATGTGTGCGCCCGACTTGTCGGCTGATCAGCCGATAGGTCGAAAACGAAGGGAACAGCGAATGCAGCCGCAGACGCAGCGGGATCAGCCGCTGGTCGATGCCTTCGTTGGTATCGGCCGCGATGATCTCGTCCACGCGCACCATCACCGTCCGATTAGTGATCTGCGGATGGATCCGATGCATCTGCGGCGCCGCGTTTTGGGGGCCGTTGGCAGGACCGGCTTCCTCAGGCGCCTGCGCCGCCGGGCCCTCGAGTGGCTCGGCGGTGGCTGGCTCTTGCGACTGCGTCGCCGGCGCGGTCTGCGCATGTGCGCCAAGCGCAAACGACACGAGGATAAGCGCTGTCAGGAACGGAAGGCTCAGTCGTTGCATGGTCAGGGCTGCCGATCGGGAAGCCAAATGACGGTGGTGTCCTGAGCTGGCTCGCTCCACACGGCGACGTCAGGGTTAGAGGTTTCGAGTTGCGAGATTATCGTGCTCGGCTCGCTGCGCGCGGCGGCGGCCAGATTTTCGGCCGCCGGCGCGGCCTCGCTGGCGACCGTGCTGGCCTCGCGCATGGCGACCTGGATCGCTTGGTCGCCCGAACCGAGCAGATTGCGCGCCAGCGGCGTCACGATCACCACCGCAAGCACTGCCGCTGCGAGCGCCAGTCCGGCGGCGGCGCCGAAGCGCTCACCCATCGTTTCAAGCCAGCGGCCGAGTCGGACGCGCATCGGCGGGCGCAGGCGCTCGATGCGGCTCTGCACGGCCCGTGCAAAACCGTCGAGGGGCGGCACCGGCGCGGCGTCGCGCAGCAGACGTCCAAGGTTACCGTATGCCGCCAGGGTCTCTTCACAGGCTGCGCAGTGAGCAAGATGGCGGGCGACCTCGCGCATCTCGTGCGCTTCTAGTTCGCCGTCGTCGAAGGCGCCGAGGAGCGGGTCGATCTCGCTACATTGGGCCATGTTGCCCCTAGTCCTCGCCTAAATCCTTGAGGAGCTCGCGCAGGTGGTTGCGCGCGTAATGCAACCGGCTCATCACGGTTCCCCGCGGGCACTGCATCACTTCGCTTATTTCGTCGTACGACAGGCCTTCAACCTCTCGTAGGAGTATCACGGCCCGATGTTCCGGCGTCAACTCTCTGAGCGCGGCGTCGATGCGCCGACCGACTTCGCCGCGCTCAGCGGCCTTGAACGAATCGCCAAGCCCGCTGGGCAGCCGACGCATCTCGTTTTCGGCTTCCTCGCCGCGGACGGTCGGATGGCGCACTTCGCGGCGGCGGAAGTCGATTGCCAGATTGGCGGCGATCCGGTATAGCCAAGTCGAGAAACTCGAACGCGATTCGAACTTGCGCAGGTTCTCGTAGGCGCGGATGAAGGTTTCCTGGGCCAATTCGAGCGCGTCCTCTTGGTTGTGCACGACTGCCAGCGCGACACCCACCACCCGCCGCTGATATCGCTCGACCAAGGCGCCGAAAGCCCTGGTGTCCCCCTTTGTGGCCCGCTCGATGAGCTCGGCTTCGTCACCGTCTGGGCGCTTTGGCTTCTTCAACTGGTTTAGACGCAGGTGAAACCGGCAAAATTCAGATGCCTACGATGCTTCCCGACTTTCCAATTCGGCCCAATTGGGCCCCCATTTAAGCTCGACCCGCAGCGGAACCCGCAATTCGGCCACGCTCTCCATCTCCCGACGAGCGGCCGCCGCCGCCGTTTCAAGTTCGACGCGCGGGACCTCGAGCAGCAGCTCGTCGTGGACCTGAAGCACCATCCGCGATGCCAATTTTCGTTCTTTAATCGCCGCGTCGAGCCGGATCATCGCAAGTTTTATCAGATCCGCCGCCGTTCCCTGGATAGGCGTGTTGATCGCTATTCGCTCCGCCTGCGAGCGGGCGCCGCCCTGCGGCGAGTTCAGCTCCGGTAGGTATCTACGCCGCCCGTACATCGTTGCCACCCATCCTCGCTCGCGCGCCAGGCGCAACGACTCCTCGAGATACGAGTGGACCCCGGGCAGACGTTCGAAGTAGCGCTTGATGTATTCCGAGGCCTCGGCCAGCCCGATTCCCAGCTCGCCCGCCAATCGCTGTGGCCCCATCCCGTAGACGATGCCAAAGTTTATGACCTTGGCCAGGCGCCGCCCCTCGGCATCGATCTCCTCGGGCCTGCGTCCCAGGACCTCGGCCGCAGTGCGCGCATGGATGTCCTCGCCGCGGCGAAAGGCGTCGATCAGCGTGGCGTCGCCGGAGAGATGGGCGAGCACGCGCAGGTCAATCTGCGAATAATCGGCTGACAGCAGCAAGGATCCGGGCGCGGCGACGAAGGCGCGCCGGATGCGGCGGCCTTCCTCGCTGCGGGTCGGGATATTTTGCAGATTGGGATCGGTCGAACTCAGCCTGCCGGTCGCCGTCAGCGCCTGATGGAACGAGGTATGGATGCGGCCGGTTGCGGGGTCGAGCAGCCCGGGCAGCGCGTCGCTGTAAGTTGATTTGAGCTTGGCGATCGCGCGGTACTCGAGCAGCGCCTTGGGCAGCGGGTGAACCGCGGCGAGCTTCTCCAGAGTGCCGGCGTCGGTCGAGGTTCCGCTCTTGGTGCGTTTGAGTCCCTTGACCGGCAGCTTGAGCTCGTCGAAAAGGACTTGGCGAAGCTGGCTCGGCGAGTTGAGGTTGAAGCGCCGGCCGGCCAGCCGGTAGCACTCCTCCTCCAGCCGTTCCAGTTGGGCGCCGAACTCGGCCGAAATCGCCTTGAGCGCCTGCGCGTCGACCGCGATGCCAGTCTCTTCCATCTCGGCCAGCACCCGCGCCACCGGTAGCTCTATCTCGCGAAACAGCGATTCCAGGCCATCGGCTTCCAGCCGCGGTATCAGGGCCGTGCGCAGCGCGGCGATAAGCTCGGGCTCCGAGCCGCCCGCCCGCGTGCCCCCGAGCGGCGCGAGGTAGTCGTGATAAAGCTCGCTAAGCGACGGCTCGGGCCGGCCCGGGTTGACCAGGAACCCTGCCAGCATGGTGTCGAAATCGACGCCCGCAAGTTCAACCCCGTAGCGCTTGAGCGCGCGCAGATGCTGCTTGAGATCATGGCAGCCCTTGGCAGGAGTAGCGGCGCCGAGCAACTGCGCCGCGGCGGCGATCGAGCGCGCTTCGAGCACGAAGGTTTCGGCGTCGCCCTCGGCGGCCAGCTTGAGGCGCGCCTTGCCGGCGTCGGTAGACGCGCCCGTGTGCGGCGGGACGCCGAAGTCAACCTCGCCGGAGCCGGACGCGGCGGCCGCCGCTGTCGCCGACTGTCGCACGGCCGAATCGGAACCCCGGTCCGACTCCAGGTAGAGCGCGAGACGCGGCGCGCGCGACAGCCGTTGGAGCACGGCGTTCAATTCGGTGCCGGCCACCACGCGCTCGCGCCCGTCGCTCATCGGCAGCCCTGCCTGCGCCGGCGTCAGCTCCGCGAGCAACGAGTTGAACTCCAGCTCGCGCAGAAGCTCGCTCACCGCCTGCTCGTCGATTCCGCGCCAGGTCAGCTCTTCGGGTTCGACGGCGACCGGCGCGTCGGTATCGATACGCACGAGCTGGCGGGAAAGTTCGGCGTCGGCGCGATGCTCAGCCAGGAGCGCGGCGACTTTCTTCGCGCCGCGGATTCCGGTCGCCTCGACTGCGTCGAGGTTGGCATAGAGCTTGTCGAGCGATCCGAAGTGCCTGATCAATGCAGTGGCGGTTTTCTCGCCGATTCCCGGCACGCCCTTGACGTTGTCGATCGGATCGCCCATCAGCGCCATCACGTCCACCACCGCCGCCGGCTCGACGCCCAGCCGCTCGCGGACTTCGCGGGTGCCAATGCGCCGGTCGCGCATCGTGTCCCACAGGGTGACGTGCGGCCCGACGAGCTGCATGAAGTCCTTGTCCGCGGTGACGATCACGGTGTTGAAGCGCCGGCGCGCGGCGCGCGCGGCCAAGGTGCCAATCACGTCGTCGGCTTCGTAGCCGTCGACCATCAGGCTTTTGATGCGGAAGGCCTCGACGGCGCGATGGATGTAGGGGAGCTGGACGCTGAGGTCGTTGGGCGTCTCGGCGCGGGTGGCCTTATAGGACTCGAAGAGATCGTCGCGGAAGGTTTTGCGCGGCGAGTCGAAGACCACCGCGATATACGACGGCCGCTCTTCCTTGAGCAGCTTCAGAAGCATTCGGATAAAGCCATAGACCGCGTTGCTGGGCAAGCCGCGCGAAGTGGTGAGCTGGGGCAGGGCGAAGAAAGCGCGGAAAACGTAGCCCGAGCCGTCGATCAGGTAAAGTGTCGGACGTTCCTCGGCCATCGCGTCTGAAACTATCCCAAGCCGCCTCAGGTGCAAAATCGCGCCGCACGCCCGCAGCCTGCGCGGCCTGCGGATTGTTGACAGGCCGCGCGGCCGCAGTTTAACTAATCGCTTGCCGCCACTGCCGGATTGAAGTTTTGGCGGCGTTCCTGCGTCAAAGTGAAGGACTTGAGGCTGGCGCCGCCGGCAGCCGGCATGTCTGGCACTACAGGGCGACCCGCATGATCGAGGTCAACCACCTCACCAAGCGCTACGGCGACTTCGTCGCCATCCGCGACGTCTCTTTCAAGGCCGAAAAGGGTTCGATCCTGGGCTTTCTCGGCCCCAACGGCGCAGGCAAGACCACCACGATGCGCATTATCACCGGCTTTATGCCGGCGACTTCGGGCACCGTGCTGGTGGATGGGCTGGACATCTTTCACCAGTCGCTGGAGGCGCGCCGGCGTATCGGCTACCTACCCGAGTCGCCGCCGCTGTACGCGGACATGCGGGTCGAGCCTTATCTGCGCTATGTGGGCAAGCTGCGCGGGCTGCGGCGCTCGGAGCTGGAGGGGGCGCTCGAGCGTGTGCTGAAAGTTTGCGGGCTGAGCGATATGGCCAATCGCATCTGCGGCCAGCTCTCCAAGGGCTATCGCCAGCGGGTGGGGCTGGCGCAGGCGATTATCCACAACCCTCCGGTGCTCGTGCTCGACGAGCCGACGATCGGCCTTGACCCGCGCCAGATCCACGAGATTCGCGGGCTCATCCGCGGCCTCGCCGGCCAGCACACGATCGTGCTCTCAACCCACATCCTGCCCGAGGTCTCGCAGATCTGCGACCGCGTGGTGATAATCAACGCCGGCCACGTCGTGCTCGAAGAGAGCCTTGACGCGCTGCCGGCCGGCAAATCGCTCGAAGAGGTCTTTCTCGAGGCCATTTCGCGAGAGGAAGGTCACGAGCCGGCGGAAGCCGAAGAGACGCTGGAGGAGGTCGGGGCGGGGCACGGCTAGGCCCCGGGGCTGGCGATGCGAAACGCGCTGACGATCGCGGGCAAGGAGCTGGCGAGCTACTTCGTGCAGCCCGTCGCCTATGTGGTGCTGACGGTCTTCGTGCTGTTGGCGGGCTACTTTTTCTTCGCCCTGGTCAAGCAATTCGACGAGATGATCCAGGTCTATACCGCCATGTCGAACATGGAGGCGATGCATCATCTCAACCTCAACATTCAGGTGATCAACCCCCTGCTGCATAACATGTCGGTGGTGATGGTGATCCTGGTGCCGGCGATCACGATGCGCACGTTCGCCGAGGAGAAGCGCACCGGGACCTATGAATTCCTGCTCACCGCGCCGATCCGCACCGGCGAGATCGTCGCCGGCAAGTTCATCGCGGCCGCGGCCTTCGTCCTCATCATGGTCGGGCTGATCTGGATCTTTCCCCTCATCTTGATGGTGTTCGGCGATCCGGAGGTCGGAGTGATGGGCGCGGGTTATCTCGCGCTCGCGCTGCTCGGCGTATGCTTCGTGTCGATCGGATTGTTCACGTCCTCGCTGACGCAGAACCAGATTATCGCCGCGATAAGCTGCCTCGGAATCCTGCTGCTGCTGTACGTGATCTCGTGGCCGTTGCAGGCGGGCGGCGGTGCGCTCGGCGACCTGCTGCGCTATCTCTCGCTGCCGCAGCATTTCAGCGAGATGGTGCGCGGAGTGATCGACACCAGCGATCTGGTTTATTTCTGCACCCTCATCTTCGTGGCATTGTTCCTGACCCAGCGCTCGGTCGAGTCGGCGCGTTGGCGGTAGGGTAGGGCGGAGCGCGAGCATGCAACGCTCAAGGGCGTGGGCCGGCCTGGTCGCAATCGTTTTCCTGTTCTTCGCGCTGATAAGCTACGTCGTCGGCGCGGCCAACTATTTCCTGCTCAATCTTATCCTCGGCGTCTTCGCGCTGGTGCTGTGGGCGACCTCCAGCCGCGAGACCTTCGGCACCCTGATCGGCCATCGCGCGACCCGCTACGGGGCAAACGCGGTGGTTTATTCGGTGGGCTTCGTCGGCCTGCTGGTCGCGATCAACTACATCCTGTCGCTCCATCATCGCCGCTTCGACCTCACCGCCGAGCGCATCTTCAGCCTCTCGCCGCAATCACTCAAGGTGGTCAAGGAGCTCAAGCAACCGCTGAAGTTCTACGGCTTCGTCGCGCAGGGGGTGAACCCGCAGGCGGAAGCGCTCTATCAGTCGTATGCTTATGCCTCGCCGCTCATCAGCTACGAGCTGATCGATCCCGACAAGCATCCCGAGCTCAGCACCAAGTTCAAGGTGTCGGTGATGAACACGACCCATATTCAATACGGCTCGTCGGGCACCAACATCACCGACATGACCGAGCAGGCGATCACCAACGGCATCATCAAGGTCACCAGCGCGGGAACCAAAACTGCCTGTTATCTGACCGGGCATGGCGAGCCTGCCCTTGACGACACCGGCAATCCCAACGCCTTCGGCCGCGCTCGGCGCGCGCTGGAGGGCGAGGACTACCGGGTCAAGCCGATGACGCTCACCGACAAGCCGGGCGTGCCCGACGAATGCAGCGTATTCATCGTGGCCGGGCCGAGCCGCCCAGTCTTTCCCCACGAAGTTGACGCGGTCAACGACTTTCTCAAGAAGGGCGGGCGGGTGCTGGTGATGTTGCGGCCGCCGCAGCCGGACGAGCCTGATCCGGAAGCCAATCTGATCAGTATGGTAGGCCAGTGGGGCATCATCGTCGGCGACAACATCGTGCTCGACCGGCAGTTGCGCCTGTTCGCGGGTCCGGCGCTCGGGCTGGCGCCACTGGTCGACCTCTATCCCCCGCCGCATCCGATCACGGCCGGCTTCGACAAACGCACGTTGTGGCCGATGGTGCGCTCGGTCCAGCCCGCCAAGCAGACCAAGCCGGGTCTGCAGCCGTGGCCGCTGGCGCAGACCAGCGACACCTCGCTCGCCGCGACCAATATCGAGGCGATCTTCAAGGAGCAGAAGTTCAAGCCCAGCCCCACCGATTTGAAGGGGCCGGTGACCGTCGCCACCGCGATGCGCGCCAACCTCAAGCAGCTCGGTATTGCCAAGAGCGGCGAGGCGCGGATGGTGGTCTTCGGCGACACCGAGTTCGCCAACAACGAGAACCTGCTCCAGCAATACAACCAGGACTTCTTTCTCAACACGATCGATTGGCTTGCCGGCCAGACCGCTACTATCTCGATTCGCCCGCGCGAGCTGCGTGCCTCGCGTGTCAGCCTGACCGCGAGCGAATTCAACAACGTCTTCGTGGCGTCGGTGCTGGTGCTGCCGGAGCTGCTGCTGATCATCGGGATCGCGGTGTGGTGGAACCGGCGCAACTAGGGGGTCGCACAGGGTGACGGCGAGCTGCGTGTCTGATCTGCGATGCGCCTGCGCAACACGATAATCGTCCTGATTCTCGCCGCAGCGGTCGGCGCCTATGCGCTGGTGGTGCTGCTTGGCTCGCGTCCGGTGCCGCCGCCGACGCTCTACAAGGTCGCGGCCAAGGACATCAGCCACATCGACCTGCGCTATCCCGACCGCGAGATCGAGCTGGCGCGCAATCCCGACCATACCTGGCGTATCGTCAAGCCGATCAAGGCGGACGCCGATCAGACCGCGATCGACGGCCTGACCGAGGCCATTGCGCAGGCCCAGATCAGCAAGACCGTCGAGGAGAAGCCTGAAAGCCTCGAACCGTTCGGGCTCGACAAGCCTTCCGTGGTGGTGACCGTCACTTCGGACAAGGGCGGCGCGCTGCCCGTGCTCGACGTCGGCAAGACGAGCCCGGTGGGCGGCGGCGCCTACGTCAAGCTGGCGAACTCGCCGGCGGTGCTGATGACCCCGAGCGACTTTCCCGGCCAGGTCACCAAGCAGGTCAACGACCTGCGCTCGCACGAGCTGATGACCTTCAATATGGACGATGCCAACAAGGTCATGCTCGAAAGCTCGGCGGGCGGCCGGATCGAGGTCGACAAACAGGGCGGCAAGTGGCGTATCGTCGCGCCCGCGCAATATCCGGCCGACGCCGACGCGGTCGCGGCGCTGCTTACTGCGCTTGCCAACGCGCACATTGAGGACTTCGTCACCGACACGCCGGAGGACCTTTCCAGGTACGGGCTGGCGAAGCCGCAGCTCGAAGTAAGCGTCTTCACCGGCAAGGACGACGCGCGCCACTCGCTGCTGTTCGGGCTCAAAGCGGCGGATGCGTACAAGCACGCGATTTACGTCAAGCGCGGCTCGGATCCCTACGTCTTCAGCGTCGAGGACACGCTGATCGGCAAGGTCAATCTCAGCGTCCTCGACCTGCGCGACAAAACCGTGATGGCGTTCGATCCGGCCAAGGTTGGGCGGCTGGAGATCGACAACCGCGGCAAACAATACGCGCTCGAGCTCGGCAAGGACGGCAAATGGCAGGTCACCGCCGGCGGCAGGAGTTTGGCCGCCAACGGTGCCGCGATCCAGACTTTCCTCGACGAATTGGCCAATCTCAAGGGCGACAAAATCGTCGCCGACCCGATGACCGACGCGAAGAACTACGGGCTCGACAAGCCGACCGAAAAGATCTCCGTGTATGGCAAGGACGGCAAGCAAATCGGGACGGTCGAGCTGGCTCAGCTCCAGAGCCAGATCCAGGTCGCCAATCCGACGCCGACCCCGGCTGCCGACGAAGGCGCGCCGGCGGCGGCGGGCAAGCGCGAAGTGAAGACGGTGATGCGCTTTGAGAACTACGCGCACTCGACCGCCGGCACGCCGGTGTACAGCCTGCGCGAGGCCGACTTCAGTCAGTTCGACATGAGCGCCGACCAGTTCAAGCCGACCGAGGCCGTGCAGCCGGCCGCCACGCCCGCGTCCGGCAAGAAATCCTGACTCGAGGGCGGCTCGCTGCGGCGCGCTCAGCCCTCGGCGATCACATGGGCGAGCGCGCTGGTGGCGCTGTGCGTGAGGCTGAGGTGGAAGGCGGTGATGTTCTTGCGGCGGGCGAATTCGGCTGCCTTGCCCGCCAACACGATGGTGGGTGGACGGCCGCGCTCGCGCACCACCTCGATCTCGCGCCAGCCGACGTTGCGGTTCCATCCCGTGCCCATCGCCTTCATCGCGGCCTCCTTGGCCGCGAAGCGCGCCGCGTAGCTCTGGTAGCGCGGGCGCCCGCGCGACTCACAATAGGCGATCTCGCGTTCGGTGAAGACGCGCGCGCGAAAGCGCTCGCCGATCCGCGGGCGGGTCAGCGCGCGTTCGACGCGCTCGACCTCAATGATGTCGATGCCGGTGCCGAGGATTTTCATGGCTGCCGAGGCGCCGCCTCCCGTCGCGAGATATTACGCAGTGCACGCGGTCGATGAAAAGGCGGTGCGCGAGGCGGCCGCGAGCGGCCCCACCATCGCGCGGCTCGCCGCCTGATTCCCATCACTCGTGTGCGTGTGGCAAACTATACGGGGGTGTGGTCGCATCGCGCGGGGCGGGCGCCGGCACGATGGGATCGTCGGGACGTTTGACCGAGCCGAGTCCGGCGAAACTCAGCGCATCACTGCCGACGGCTATGTCTTCCATCAGCACGCCGCAGCGCCAGCGCGCCGCAAGGCCGTTTGTGTCTTCCATCAATCGCCACGTAATCGAGGCCGTCACGCCGGCGGTTGACGGCGGCCGCTATCCAGTCAAGCGTGTGGTGGGCGAGTCGTGCGTGGTCGAGGCCGACATCCTGCGCGACGGCGACTATGTGCTGCGCGCGGTGGTCAAGTGGCGGCGCCGGAGCGAGGCGCGCTTTCGCGAGGCGCCGATGGCACACCGCGACAACGATCGCTGGCGCGGCGAATTCCCGCTTGAGCACAACGATCGCTACCTCTTCACGATCGAGGCGTGGACCGACCAGTACGCGTCGTGGGAGCGCGGCTTTCGCCGAAAGGCCGAAGCCGGCCGCGACGTCGCTTCGGATCTGCTGGAAGGCATCGCGCTGATCGAGGCCGCTGCACGCAGCGCGCGCGGCGAGGATCGCGCCGCGCTCGAGGCCGCGTGCAGGGCGCTGCGCGGGCTTAAGGCGCCGCGCGACGCGCTGGCGATGGTTTCGCGGCCGGAGATGCTGGAGCGGATGGCGCGGCTGGGCGAGCGTTGGGGCGCAACCGAGTATCGTCCGCTGCTGGAGGTCGTCGCCGACCGCCCGCGCGCGCGCTTCGGTGCATGGTACGAGATGTTCCCGCGCTCGCAGGGCGCGCTGGCGGGCCGCGGCGCGACCCTGCGCGAGGCCGAGCGCCGGCTGAGCGAAATCCGCGATCTCGGCTTCGACGTGATTTACCTCACCCCGATCCATCCGATCGGAATCACCCATCGCAAGGGGCCGAACAATTCGCTGGTCGCGCAGCCCGACAGCCCCGGCAGTCCGTGGGCCATCGGCAGCCCGGCCGGCGGCCACACTGCGCTGGAGCCCACGCTCGGCAGCCTCGACGATTTCGACCATTTCGTGTGCGCCGCGCGGCGCCTCGGGCTGGAAGTCGCGCTCGACTTCGCGATTCAATGCTCGCCCGACCATCCGTGGGTGCGCGAGCATCCGGAATGGTTCCGCCATCGCCCCGACGGCTCGATCAAGTACGCGGAGAATCCGCCCAAGGAGTACCAGGACATCTATCCGCTCGATTTCGACGGCCCGGCGGCGGGGGCGCTGATGGAGGAGCTGCGGCGGGTGGTGATGTTCTGGATCGGCCACGGAGTGCGGATCTTCCGGGTGGACAATCCGCACACCAAGCCGGTGGAGTTCTGGCGCTGGCTGATCGCCGAGGTCCAGGCGCGCCATCCCGACGTGATTTTCCTCTCCGAGGCGTTCACGCGGCCCAAGCTGATGCGTGCGCTGGCCAAGGCCGGCTTTACCCAGTCGTATACCTACTTCACCTGGCGCAATACCAAGTCCGAGCTGATCGAGTATTTGAGCGAGCTGAGCCGGCCCGAGGTGAGCGATTACTTCCGCCCCAACTTTTTCACCAACACGCCCGACATTCTGACCGCGGTGCTTCAGCAGGGCGGGCGGGCGGCCTTCAAGCTGCGGCTGGTGCTGGCGGCGACGCTCTCGCCGTCCTACGGGATTTACAGCGGCTACGAGCTGTGCGAGGGGGCGGCGGTGCCGGGCACCGAGGAATATCTCAACTCCGAGAAATACGAGATTCGCGTGCGCGACTGGCACGCCCCGGGCAACATCAACGAGTTCATCGCGCGCATTAACACGATCCGCCGCGCCCATCCTGCGCTCCAGCAGTTCACCAACCTGCGCTTCCTGGAAACCGACAACGACCAGATCCTCGCCTATGCAAAGAGCTCTGCCGGGGGCGATGAGACGATCGTGGTGGCGGTCAACCTCGACCCCTTCGGCGCGCAGGCATGCACGACGCTGGTGCCGCCGGACGTGGTGGGCGTGGCGCCCGGCGAAGCGTACCGGGTGGCCGACCTGCTGAGCGGCGATTGCTGGACGTGGGGCGAGCGCAACTACGTCAGGCTTGACCCGGCGGTCGAGCCCGCCCACATTTTTCTGGTCGTGAAGAATTCATGAGCGTCAACGGCGCGAAACCGATCGGCGACGATCCCCTGTGGTACAAAGATGCCGTCTTTTACGAGCTGCGCGTGCGCTCGTTCTATGACAGCAACGGCGACGGGATCGGCGACTTTCCGGGGCTGACGCAGAAGCTCGACTATCTGCGCGACCTCGGCGTCACCACCATCTGGCTACTGCCGTTCTATCCATCGCCGCTGCGCGACGACGGCTACGACATCTCCGACTACACCGGGGTCCATCCCGACTGCGGCACGCTGCATGACTTCCGGGTCTTCCTGCGCGCGGCGCACGAGCGCGGGCTGCGCGTGGTGACCGAGTTGGTGCTCAACCACACCTCGGACCAGCATCCGTGGTTCCAGCGCGCGCGGCGCTCGCCGGCGGGCAGCGCGTGGCGCGACTTTTATGTGTGGAGCGACAACCCCGAGCGCTATAAGGGCGCGCGCGTCATCTTCAAGGACTTCGAGCCCTCGAACTGGTCGTGGGATCCGGTGGCCAAAGCCTACTACTGGCATCGTTTCTACGCCCATCAGCCCGATCTCAACTACGACAATCCGGCGCTCAAGCGTGCAGCCTTCAAGGTGGTCGATTTCTGGCTGGGTCTGGGCGTGGACGGGCTGCGGCTCGACGCGGTGCCCTACCTCTACGAGCGCGAGGGCACGACCTGCGAAAACCTGCCCGAGACGCACGCTTTCCTGTGCGAGCTGCGCCGCCACGTGGACGAGGCTTTTCCCAACCGGATGCTGCTGGCGGAGGCCAACCAGTGGCCCGAAGACGCCGTGGCCTACCTCGAAGGCGGCAAGGAATGCCATATGGCGTTCCATTTCCCGCTGATGCCGCGGATGTTCATGGCGCAGCGGATGGAGGACCGCTTTCCGCTGACCGATATCTGGGCGCAGACGCCGGCGATCGACGAAAGCTGCCAATGGGCGATTTTCCTGCGCAACCATGACGAGCTGACGCTCGAGATGGTGACCGAAGAGGAGCGGGACTTCATGTACCGCGCCTACGCACGCGAGCCGCGCATGCGGCTCAATCTCGGCATCCGCCGCCGCCTCGCGCCGCTGCTCGGCAACAGCCGGCGCGCGATCGAGCTGATGAACGGGCTGCTGTTCTCGCTGCCCGGGACGCCGGTGATCTACTACGGCGACGAGATCGGGATGGGCGACAACATCTACCTTGGCGACCGCGACGGCGTGCGCACGCCGATGCAGTGGAGCGGCGACCGCAACGCCGGCTTCTCCACCGCCAATCCGCAGCGCCTCATCCTGCCCGTGATTATCGACCACGAGTACCACTACCAGACCGTCAACGTGGAGGCGCAGGAGCACAACCTGCATTCGCTGTTGTGGTGGATGCGGCGGGTGATCGCGCTGCGCCGGCAGTTCAAGGCCTTCGGGCGCGGCGCCATCGAGTTTCTCAGCCCCGAAAATCCGCGCGTGCTGGCCTTCCTGCGCACGTGGCAGGACGAGCGCATCCTGGTGGTCGCCAATCTCTCGCGCTTCGTGCAGTACGTCGAGCTCGATCTATCGCGTTACAAGGGGATGGTGCCGGTGGAGCTGTTCGGCCGCAACGAGTTTCCACCGATCGGCGATCGGCCATACTTTCTGAGCCTGGGACCGCACCTGTTCGACTGGTTCTCGATCCAGCCGCCGCGCCATACTCCCGCCGCCGTCGTAAAGGCGCCCGACGAGGAGGTGCCCCGCCTGGAGGCGGGCACCGGATGGGAGAGCTTCATGCGCGGCGAGGGCTGGGAGATGCTGGAGCAGGCGCTGCCCGCATTCCTGCCGCGCTGCCGATGGTTTCGCGGCAAGGCGCGCACCATCAAGGCGGTCCGCATTTCCGACTCGCTGCCGCTGATCGAAGAGCGCGGCGGCGCCCATCTGATTCTGGCCGACGTCGAGTACGTCTCCAGCGAGCCCGAGACGTATGTGGTGCCGCTGGCGCTGGACACCAACGGCGATGGCGCGGCGGGCCATCACGAACGCGCCATCGCTCAGCTCCGGCTGCGCACCTCGCGCAACGGCACTCTAGCGGGGCGTTTGTACGAAGCCTCCTCCGACGAGCGGTTCTGCCGCGCGCTTTTCGACCACGTCGATCGGCGCCGCCGGCTGCGCGGCGTGCGCGGCGAGCTTACCGCCTCGGCGTCGCCTCGATGGCGCGAGCTGCGCGGCACGGCCGACGGGGCGGGCGAGATGCGCGCCCTGCGCACGGAGCAAACCAACTCGTCGGTGGTGCTCGGCGATCGCCTGATCCTCAAGCTTTTCCGCATGCTCGATCCCGGCGAGAGCCCCGACCTCGAAGTCGGCCGGATGCTGACCGAGCGGGCGCGCTTCGCGCACACGCCGGCGCTCGCCGGATGGCTGGAGTATCAGCGCGAACGCGAGGAGCCGCGCACGCTCGCGGTGCTGCATGCCTATCTTGCCAACCAGGGCGACGCCTGGACGCATACGCTGAGCGAGCTCGGCCAGTACTTCGAGCACGCCCTCGCCAACAAAGACCGCATCGTCGAGCTGCCGACGAAGCCGCTGGCGGACCTTGCGGCCGAGGACGGCCCGCCGCCGTGGGTAGTCGAGATGATCGGCGCCTACCTGAGCACGGCGGAGCTGCTTGGCCGGCGCATCGCGGAGCTCCATCTCGCGCTGGCGGCGGCCGGCGAAGATCCCAATTTTTCAGCCGAGCCGTACTCCTCGCTCTACCAGCGCTCCGAGTACCAGTCGATGCGCAATCTGGCGGGCCAGGTGTTTCGCACCCTGCGTGCCCATCTGGAGGAGCTGCCCGAGGAGGAACATCGCTGGGCGAGCGCGCTGCTGGCCAACCAGGAGCGCGTCGCCGGACGCTTTCAGGACTACCTGAAGCATCGCTTCAGCGTGGTCCGGATTCGCTGCCACGGCGATCTCCACCTCGGCCAGATTCTGCACACCGGCAAGGACTTCGCGATCATCGACTTCGAAGGCGAGCCGGCGCGCACGCTGACGGAGCGGCGGCGCAAGCGCTCGGCGCTGCGCGACGTCGCCGGGATGCTGCGCTCGTTTCATTACGCGGCACTCAGCTCCATGCTCGATCATTTGCGCGCAGGCTCGTTCAGCCCCAGCGTGCTCGACGCGCTCGGGCCGTGGGCGCGGCTATGGCAGGTATGGGCGTCGTGGGCGTTTTTGAAGGAATACTTGCACGTCGCGCGGGAGGGCAATCTGGCTCCGCGCGAGCGCGACGAGCTGCGCATCCTGCTCGACGCCTTTCTCCTCGACAAGGCAATTTACGAACTGGGCTACGAACTGAACAACCGGCCGGACTGGGTCTTGATCCCCCTGCTCGGCATCGGCCAGACCTTGGGACTGCAAGCGCAGGTTTAATTTCCGGGCGTCCCGGCCTGCCGTCGTCAGCGAAACCGTCGCCGGCCCGATGGGACACGAGATGGACCTTACCATGGCGTATGAAACCGCCGGCCGCAGCACCGCCGAGGAACTCAGACGGTTGGCCGCGCTTGAGCATTTTGATCCGCATTCCATCCTGGGCGCTCATCTGACGCCCGAGGGGGTGACGGTGCGTGCCTTTCGGCCTGACGCGGAGCGCGTCCGGCTGCTGATCGACGGCGAGGAGCGTGCGCGCGAGATGAGGCCGCGCGACCCGGTTGGGCTGTTCGAGATTCTTGTCGCAGAGCGGCGCGCGCTGTTTGCCTACCGGTTCGAGATCGATTTCCACGGCGGCGGCAAGGCGACGATTCGCGACCCGTATTGTTTCCTGCCCACCCTCGGCGAGCTCGACCTTTATCTGCTTGGCGAGGGAACTCACCAACGGCCCGATGAGCTGCTCGGCGCGCATCCGCGCAACCTCGGCGGGGTCGAGGGCGTGAGCTTCGCCGTATGGGCTCCCAACGCGCGCGGCGTCAGCGTGGTGGGCGATTTCAATTCCTGGGACGGGCGGATCCACATGATGCGCTCGATGGGCGGTTCGGGGATCTGGGAGCTGTTCATCCCGGAGTTGGAGCCGGGCGCACGCTACAAATATGAAGTGCGCACGCCGCAGGGCCCGATGCTCAAGACCGATCCGTGGGCGGCGGCGCTCGAGCGGCCGCCGGCCACCGCTTCGATCATCTATCGTTCGCAATATCGCTTCGCGGACGACGAATGGATGGCGGCACGCGCGGCACGCGATCACCTGCGTGCGCCGCTTTCGATCTACGAAGTGCATCTGGGTTCGTGGCGGCGCGTGCCCGAGGAGGGCAACCGCTGGCTGACGTACCGCGAGCTCGCCGCGGCGCTGGCCGACTACGTCGGCGAGTTGGGCTTCACGCACGTCGAACTGCTGCCCGTAATGGAGCATCCGTTCAGCGGCTCGTGGGGCTACCAGGTGAGCGGTTACTTCGCGCCGACCGCGCGCTTCGGCAGCCCCGACGACTTTCGCTACTTCGTCGATTACCTCCATCGGCACGGGATCGGAGTCATCCTCGACTGGGTGCCCGGCCACTTTCCCGCCGACGAGTTCGCGCTGGCCCGCTTCGACGGCACCGCGCTGTACGAGCATATCGATCCGCGCCAGGGCTTCCATCCTGAGTGGGGCACCTACGTCTTTAACTTCGGCCGCGCCGAGGTGCGCGCGTTCCTTTACGCCAGCGCCCAGCGCTGGCTGCGCGAGTTTCACGCCGACGGCCTGCGCGTGGACGCGGTCGCCTCGATGCTCTACCTGGACTACGCGCGCGCCGAAGGCCAGTGGATTCCCAATCCGTACGGCGGGCGCGAGAACCTCGACGCGGTGAGCTTCCTGCGCACGCTCAACGAGCAGGTGTACGCGCGCAACCCGGGCGTGACGACGATCGCCGAGGAATCCACCGCCTGGCCGGGGGTGAGCCGTCCGACCTACGCCGGCGGGCTCGGCTTCGGCTTCAAGTGGGACATGGGATGGATGCACGACACCCTGAATTACTTCGCCAGCGATCCGGTACATCGCCGCTGGCATCATCGCGACCTCACCTTCGGCCTGCTTTACGCGTGGAGCGAAAACTTCGTGCTCCCGCTCTCGCATGACGAAGTCGTCCACGGCAAGCGCTCGCTGCTCGCCAAGATGCCGGGCGATCGATGGCAGCAGTTCGCCAACCTGCGTGCGCTCTACGGCTACATGTGGGCTCGGCCGGGTAAGAAGCTGCTTTTCATGGGTGGCGAGTTCGGCCAGTGGCGCGAATGGAATTACGACCACAGCCTCGACTGGCATCTGCTCGCCGGCGACGAGCATCGCGGGCTAAAGACGCTGGTGCGCGAACTCAACAGGATCTATCGCGCCGAGCCAGCACTGTGGGAGGCCGATCACGAGCCGTCCGGCTTTCAGTGGATCGCGCCCGACAACGCCGACGACAACGTGATAGCCTTCATGCGGATCGCGCCGTCAAGCGGCCGGCGGCTTATCTGCGTAGGCAACTTCTCGCCGGTGGTCCGCCACGGCTACCGCTTCGGGGTTCCGCGCGCCGGCTATTACCGCGAGATTCTCAACACCGATTCCGCAGTCTTCGCCGGCAGCAACGTGGGCAACGCGGGCGGGGTCAACGCCGACGCCGTGCCGTTCCACGGGATGCCGTACTCGGTCGCGTTGACGTTGCCGCCGCTGGGCGTGCTCTGGTTCGAAGCGCCCGCCGGGTAGCGCGTTCGGCTCATGAGCCTGCTGCGCGGACCGGCTTCGATCCGCAAACGGTGTAGCGGCAGCCCATCACACTCCCGCTAAACGGTCACGAATATCAATAGGAGCGGCCTACCTCATGCGCGCCTTTTCTGACGCCAACTGCGCGTCCGGGGTGCGGCGAATCGCGTTCCTTGCAAAGCAATCCCGAGCGGCTATGATGCGCCGAGGAATGTCCGGCCGTGGGCGGCTGGTCCGGCAGGGAGGAGGTTCGGCGATGAAAACCGTGGAGGAGACGCTCACTGAACTCTGCGACCGGGAAGCGATCCGAGAGCTGCCGCTGCGCTATTGCGACTGCGTATGGCGGGGCGATGTCGCCGGCATTGTCGATCTGTTCACCGACGACGGCGTGTTCACAATCAAGGGCCACGAGCGTGAGGTTGTTCACAAGGGGCGCGAGGCGCTGCTCAAGATGTACAGCGACGGGCTGACTAACCTCACTCCGCGCCCGTATATCCACAATCACGTCGTCGAACTGGGCTTTTACGGACGCGCGACCGGGCGATGCTACGTCGAGCTGCGCAACGCCAGCCGCAACATGGAGTGGGCCGGCACCGGCTACTACCACGACGAATACGTCAAGGTCGGCGAGAGCTGGAAATTCGCCTCGCGCTACTTCACTGCCGTGCAGCTCGCCCTCGCGCAGCCGGCAGCGTCGCGCGCGAGGGTCGCGGCAAAGCCCCCCGCTGCGAAGCGGGCGACAAAGCCCGCCGCGCGAAAGGCGCCGGCCAAAGCTTCCGCGCGCGCGAAGCCATCCTCGCCCAAACGCAAGGCCCGGCCCTGACGCCGCGCGTGGCACACAAGCGGAGTCGGGCGAGGAGCCGGCCCGCCCGACTCTTGAGCTCTCCGGCCTGAATTAATCGGCTCGGCCGAAGCCCTCTTTACTCTCCGTCGTCAGAGCTGGGCTGCTGCGGCTGATCCGGCTGCTGGCCGTCGTCCGAGCTGTCCTCGTCGGCGACGACCGCGGTCTTGTGCACGCCGGCGCCCGCGATCACGCTGGTGTCGTGGCGGACTTTCGTCGCGCCGTGAGTGGCGGCGATGGCCGGCAGGGCGGAGCCCAAGGCGAACAGTGATGCAGCCAGAATCGAAGATACGCGCTTCATAACAAACTGCGTCCTTTGTTTGGGCCTCTGTCCGAGGCCAGATGGCCGATGGCCAGCAGCAAGCTGGGTGCCATCTTCGCGCACGACAATTCGCCCCGTTTCAAGCGTGCATTGACGGGCGGTCGTGGGTGCCGCTCGCAGGCGGATGGGGATAAACGCCCCGCGCCAGTGGCGAAACGCCCGCGCTGGTTGCCACAATGGTCGTTGGAGTCTTGCGGGCGGATGGTCCACGCGCTAGCCGTTTGGATAGGGGTGCGGCGCCGCTTGAAAGGGGCGTCCTGCCCGTCGCCCGACGCCGGCGCGTCGGCCGCGCGGCCGCAGCCGATCACCCTCCGACCAAGGAGCCAAGCTGATGCAAATGGGAATGGTGGGTCTGGGCAGGATGGGCGCGAACATGGTGCGCCGCCTGCTCCGCGCGGGACACGAATGCGTCGTTTACGATCTCAGCCCTGAGGCGGTGAAGGCGCTCGCTGCGGAAGGCGCGACCGGCGCCGCTTCGCTCGACGAGTTTGCCGCCAAACTCAAGAAACCACGTGTAACCTGGATGATGGTGCCGGCGGCCGCGGTCGAGCATACGTTGGCGGAACTCTCGACCCGCTTCGAGCGCGACGACATTATCGTCGACGGGGGAAACTCGTACTACATCGACGACATCCGGCGCGCAAAGATGCTGGCCGTCTTGGGCATCCACTACGTGGATGCGGGTACCAGCGGCGGCGTATGGGGTCTCGAACGCGGCTTCTGCCAGATGATCGGCGGCGAGCCTGAGATCGTTAGACATCTCGACCCGCTGTTCGCCGCGCTCGCGCCGCCGATCAATTCCGCGCCGCGGACGCCCGGGCGCGAGAAGGCCGCCGCCAGCACCGCCGAACACGGCTATTTCCATTGCGGACCAAACGGCGCGGGCCACTTCGTCAAGATGGTGCACAACGGAATCGAGTACGGGATCATGGCCGCCTACGCCGAGGGGTTGAACATCCTGCATCACGCCAACATCGGCAAGCGCCATCACGCGACCGACGCCGAAACCACGCCGCTGCGCGATCCGGCGCTGTACGAGTATGATTTCAACCTCACCGAGATCGCCGAGGTGTGGCGCCGCGGAAGTGTCATCGCCTCGTGGCTACTGGATCTGACGGCCAGCGCGCTGTTCGCGGATCCCGAGCTGAAGAATTTCGCCGGGCGGGTTTCCGACTCGGGCGAGGGACGCTGGACGGTCGCGGCGGCGATCGACGAGGGCGTGCCGGCCCATGTCCTGAGCGCCGCGCTTTACGAGCGCTTCAGCTCGCGCGGCGAGGCCGACTTTGCGGACAAGCTGCTCTCGGCGATGCGCTATGAGTTCGGCGGCCATCTGGAGAAGAAAGGGTGACGCTCGCGCACAGGAGGAATCATGAAAGCGACTCAACTGCTGTACGACGCCGGCCAGAGCCTGTGGCTGGACTACATCACTCGCGCGCTGCTCACCAACGGCGGACTCCGGCGCTATATCAACGAATTCTCGATCACCGGCCTGACCTCGAATCCCACTATTTTCGACAATGCGATTCGCAACGGGCGCGAGTACGACGCGGCGATTCGCGAGAAGAGCGCCGCCGGCAAGCACGGCGAGGAGCTGTTCTTCGAACTCGCGCTGGAGGATCTCGGCGCGGCCGCGGAGCTCTTCCGGCCGGTGCACGAGCGTACCGACCGGGTTGACGGATGGGTTTCGCTCGAAGTGTCGCCGACGCTCGCTTACGACACCGCGAGCACGATCGCCGAGGTCAAGAAACTTGCCGCGCGCGCCGCGCGCCCGAATCTCTTCATCAAGATTCCGGGCACTCCCGCCGGTATCCCGGCAATCGAGGAGGCGATCTTCGCCGGCGTCGCGGTCAACGTGACGCTGCTCTTCTCGCGCGAGCAGTACGTCGCCGCGGCCGAGGCCTATATGCGCGCCATCGAACGGAGGATCAAGGCCGGGCTCGACCCGCGCGTCACCAGCGTGGCCTCGGTATTCGTCAGCCGATGGGACGTGGCGGTCGCCTCCAAGGTGCCCGAGGCGATGCGCGATCGGCTCGGGATCGCGATGGCAAAGCGGATCTACAAGACCTACCGCGAACTGCTCGGCTGCGATCGCTGGCTGCGGCTGATCAACGCCGGCGCGCGTTCGCAGCGGCTGCTGTGGGCGAGCACCGGCACCAAGGATCCGAAAGCGTCCGACGTGCTCTACGTCAAGTCGCTCGCCGCGCCGCATACGATAAACACGATGCCCGAGAAGACGCTGCTCGCGCTCGCCGACCACGGCGAAATCGGCCCGATGCTGCCGGCGGACGGCGGCGACGCCGAGAAGGAACTGGCCGAGTTCACCCGCGTTGGCGTCAACCTCGACGCGCTTGCCGAGCAGCTTCAGCGCGACGGCGCCGCGGCGTTCGTCAAATCGTGGGAAGACCTGATGAACTGCCTCAGCGACAAGAGCGCGGCGCTGAAGAAGGCGAGCTGATTGCGCGCAAGCCGGCCGGGCCGGGCAAAGCAGGGGAGGGGTGAGCGATGACGGCTCAGAGTGCGCAGCTTGCGCGGCGCCCGGCCTGGCGGGCGCTCGAGGACCACTACGGCAAAATACGCGACGTTCACCTGCGCACGCTCTTTCGCGACGATCCCGCCCGCGGTGAGCGGCTGGCGATCGAGGCTGCCGGCCTGTATCTCGACTATTCCAAGCATCGCGTAACCGACGAGACGATGCGCCTGCTGTTCGCGCTCGCCGGCGAGGTCGGCTTGCGTGCGCGCATCGACGCGATGTTCGCGGGCGAGAAGATCAACGCCACCGAGCGGCGCGCGGTTCTGCATGTCGCGCTGCGCGCGCCGCGCACGGCCTCGATCATGGTGGACGGCGAGGACGTGGTGCCGGGGGTGCACGAGGTGCTCGACCGGATGGCCGAGTTCGCGCGCCAGGTGCGCGACGGCTCATGGAAAGGCCATACCGGCAAGCGCATCCGCAACGTCATCAACGTCGGCATCGGCGGCTCCGACCTCGGGCCAGTGATGGCCTACGAAGCGCTGCGCCACTTCAGCGACCGCAGCCTCACCATGCGTTTCGTTTCCAACGTGGACGGGACCGATTTCGCCGAGGCGACGCGCGCTCTCGATCCCGCTGAGACGCTGTTCATCATCTCGTCGAAGACCTTCACGACCCTGGAGACGATGACCAACGCGCACACCGCGCGGAAATGGTGTCTTGATGCGCTCGGCGACGAGCGGGCGATCGCGCGGCACTTCGTCGCGGTGTCGACCAATGCGGCCGAGGTCGCGAAGTTCGGCATCGACACGCGCAACATGTTCGGCTTCTGGGACTGGGTCGGCGGGCGCTACTCGATGGATTCGGCGATCGGGCTCTCGACCATGATCGCGATCGGCCCGGAGAATTTTCGCGCTATGCTCGCCGGGTTCCGCGCGATTGACGAACATTTCCGCACCGCGCCGTTCGAGCGCAATCTGCCCGTGATCATGGGGCTGCTCGCCGTCTGGTACAACAATTTCTTCGGCGCGCAGACCGTCGGGGTGTTTCCCTACGATCAGTATCTCAAGCGCTTTCCGGCCTACCTCCAGCAGCTCACGATGGAATCCAACGGCAAACACGTGACGCTGGAGGGCGCCGCGGTGGACTACCAGACCGGACCGATCTTCTGGGGCGAGCCCGGCACCAACGGCCAGCACTCCTTCTACCAACTCATCCATCAGGGCACAAAGCTTATCCCCTGCGACTTCATCGCGTTCTCCCGCCCGCTCAACCCGCTCGGTCGCCATCATGACCTGCTCGTCGCCAACGTCTTCGCCCAGGCCGAGGCGCTCGCCTTCGGCAAGACGCCGGAGGAGGTGAAGGCCGAGGGAACTCCCGATTGGCTGGTGCCGCATCGGGTATGTGAGGGCAACCGGCCCTCGACCACGATCCTCGCCGAACAACTGACGCCGGAGACGTTGGGCAAGTTGGTTGCGCTCTACGAGCACAGCGTGTTTACGCAGGGCGTGGTCTGGAATATCGACTCGTTCGACCAGTGGGGAGTCGAGCTGGGCAAGATGCTGGCGCAACGGATCATCCCGGAGCTGGAAAATCCGGCGGAGCCGCGGTTGGAGCACGACAGTTCGACCAACGCGCTGATCCGCCGCTACCGCCGGCGCCGAACGTAACCAGAGCCCATCCGATGGCCACGCCCCCTTGCGGCATCGCGATTCCGCAAAGCTTCATTGACGCGCCGATTGACGTAAAGCTGATCCGCGAGTTCCTTCCGCGGGCCGAGGCGCTCGGTTTCGACAGCCTGTGGGTGCAGGAACAGATAGTCGGCGACGTCCCGATTCTCGAGCCGGTCACACTGCTGACCTACGCCGCCGCCCTGACGTCAAGGGCGCGGCTGGGCACCTCGGTGCTGCTTACGGTGATCCGAAACCCTGTGCAATTGGCAAAGAGCTTGGCTTCGCTGGATCAACTGAGTAACGGAAGGTTGATCGTCGGGATCGGAATCGGCGGGGCTCACGTGCCCGAGGCGGTATTCGGCGTGCCGAGCGAGGGGCGGGCGCGCCGGTTCGTCGAAGGCGTGCAGGTGATGAAGGCGTTATGGATGCAGCCGCGGGCGTCGATGAACGGCGACTTCTGGCGCTTCGAGAAGGTTGCGATGGAACCCAAGCCTGCGCAGAGGCCGCATCCGCCGCTATGGTTCGGCGCACGCGACGCGATCGGGCTGAGGCGTGCGGTGCGCCACGGCGACGGATGGATGGGTGCGGGGTCTTCGTCGTCGGCCGACTTCGCCGCCCAGATGGAAATCCTGCGCCGATTGCTGGACGAAGCGAAGCGCGACCCAGTGTCGTTCGGAATTTCCAAGCGCGTGTACATCGCGGTGGACGACGATCGCGAGCGCGCGGAGCGGATGCTGCGCGAATGGTTCGCCGTTCGCTACCGCAGCGCCGACATGGCCTCGCGCGTGAGCGTTTGGGGCAGCCGCGCCGAATGCGCTGAAAAGCTTGCGGCGCTGGTCCGCGCCGGAGCGCGCCATCTGATGCTCAACCCGGTGTTCGACGAGATGGAGCAGATGGAAGTGCTGGCGAACGAAGTAATTCCCGCGCTGGGATGACCCTCACGCCGGTACTGGGGAGACTGACCTTCGATGGGCTCCTCGTCGAATGTACCAGGCGGGTCCGCGAGTATCGCTTCATTGGCCGGTGTCCGAGGGGCCATGCGCCGCTGCTGTCGCCAAGAGCATCAAGATCGCCGCCCTCCCCGATACCGCCTTCTTCACGCGCATTGTGATCTCTACCCACTGCTGCGAAGATCACACGCCGCGGTTTACGAGAGCGGGACCGATCGCATCCGCGAGCGAGCCGCTTTTTTAATAGTTTAGAGGAGAAACCACCACGCCACGGCCACGTTGGTAGCAATAAACGCGGCTGGCAAGCCCTTGCGAGCAAAGACCCGGATCCGCAGCGCACGCGCTCCGCGCTCGCGCCGATGGTGGAAGTGCACGGCCACGAGTTCGACGATCGACAGGAAGACAAATATGTAACAGGTCAGAAAGAAAGCGTCGACGTATGTGAGGTAGGGCACGCGGGGCAGCGAAGCCGCGATCGAAAACCCGAATGCGATGATGGTCAGGATGGTGGTGACCGAAATCGTAACCTGCGAGGAGAGGTCCATCGGATCGACCCAAAAGACGGTCCACGACAGACACACCATCAGCAACAGCGGCAGGAAAACCTTCCAGATGTAGAACGCGGACCTGCGCCTGATCGCGATGTCAAAGTCGAGTTGCGAGATGTAACGCTTGCCGTTGTCGAGGCGGACCCGGCGGCTGGCGAAGTCGATTGCGCCCACCTGCCATTGGGCAAGTGCGTCGCTCGCACCCTGCTCGATGCCGGTCATCTCGGGCCGGCCGGCGAGAAGCTCGCGCGAGGCGTTGGCAAGAAAGGGCTGCACCGAGAGCCGCAGCGTCTGGGAATCGAAAGGGAAGCGGCGCAGGTAAAAGCGCGAGGAGAGCGACACGCTCCAACGTTCCAGGTAGCGGACCGAGCCGTCGGGGCGCGCGCTCAGTTCGCCGTCGTAGCGCGTATGCGGGGTTACCGCGTTCGGAAACTGAAAACGCGGCATCCAGATTTCGCCCGGCTGATACACGCGCCAGGTGTCGTCGTCGCCGTGCGGCGTATAGACGAGGCGTGGATCCTTCCAGTCCGCGATCAGATAGCCCACCATATCCACGCGCTGAGCGACTTCGTCGATCGCGGGGATGTTCAGAATCCAGAGCGCCACGGAGACCCGGACCGGCTGGCCGTTTACGGTCGGCGGTTCGAGGAGCGCGGCCTGCGCCTTGGGCGACACTTCGGCTCCCGCGCGGCCCGTCATCAGGGCCATGAGCGCCACCATGCTGGTCAACAAATGAAGAAATGCCCGCCGTCGCGTGTCGGCCATCATTGACTATTAGCGAAGTATCCTGCCCGTCGAGGCGCTGGAAGTTCAAGTCCCGCGGGTGGCTCGCGCGGCTGAGCCGGTCGGCGGCTACTCTTTGTGGTCGGATACGTATTTGCCGCGCAAGAGCGCGCTGGGGTTGCGCTGCAGGTAATTGGCGAGCTCGCGGATCGCGTTGGAGGCGTCCGAGAGGTTTTCCAGGGCGACGTCCAGCCGATAGGTTAGCGGCGAGTCGGCAGCGACCGTCGCCTGGATCGCCGACATCGCGGCCGACATCTGCGTCAGCGTGGCTTCGGCCTGGCGCGAGGTGTTCTGGAGGCTCGCCAGCAGCGGGCCGCCGTCGTTGTTGAGATTGTCGGAGAGGCGACGAATCGAGGTGAGCGTCGCGTTGAGATTGGTGGCATCAACCTTGAGCGAGGGTGTCCTTCAGGTCGCGCGACGACACCAGTTCCTTGGCGGCATTGGCGGCGTCGGTCACCGACTGTGCGAGCGCGAGGAAGTCGACCTTTTCGAGATGAGCCAGCGCGACGGTCGCGCTTTTCTGGACCTGCGCGAGGTTGGTCGAAGTGGTGGGGACTTCGCGGATACTCGCGCCGGGCTCCAGCACCAGGTTCGCCGGCGTATCGGGGAAGAAGTCGAGCTCGATGAAGAGGATGCCTGTGAGCAGGCTTTCCATGTTGAGCTGCGCGCGCAGCCCGCGCCCGATGAGCGCGTCGAGCTCGGCCGGCTTCAATGCCTCGCCGGTGCCGCCCTGCTTCCTGAGCTGCGCCTCGTCCACGTCGATGATCACCGGCAGCTCGTGTGGCAGTTGCGGCTTGACCCTGCCGTATGAGGGCGGAAGCCTGAGCATGATCTTCTCGACTCTCCCGATTTCGACGCCGCGCACCTTCACCGGCGCTCCCACTTTCAGTCCGTTGAGGCTGCCTTGGAAAAAGCAGACGAAGCGATGTGGGCGGCGGAAAAGCTGCCCGGAACCAAGCACGGCCAGCGCCACGACCATCAGCGCGATGCTGCCGACGACGAAGACCCCGATCGCGGTGGAATTTACCCGCTTAGCCATGGCTTCCCGTTGAGACTCCAGCCTGCTCGGCGCCGCGGGTCAGGAATCTGCGCACGGTCGGATGATGCGAATGCGCGAGCAGGTCCTTGGGATCGCCATGCGCGATCGCGGCCTTGCTCTCGGCGTCGAGGAAGATGCTGTTGTTGCCGATGGTGAAGATGCTGGCCAGCTCGTGGGTGACGACCACGATGGTCGCGCCGAGACTGGCGCGCAGCTCGAGGATCAGGTTGTCGAGCAGACGCGAGCTGACTGGATCGAGCCCGGCCGAGGGCTCGTCGAAAAAGAGAATCTCGGGGTCGAGCGCGATCGCGCGCGCGAGCCCCGCGCGCTTCTGCATCCCGCCGCTGATCTGGCTTGGATAGTAGTCCTCGAAGCCCCGTAGGCCGACCAGCGCGAGCTTGAGCGCGGCAATTTCGTGGATTTGCGCGGGCGTGAGATCGGTGAACTCGCTGAGCGGCATGCCCACGTTCTCCGCCAGCGTCATCGAGCTCCACAGCGCGCCGCCCTGGTAAGTGATGCCGAAGCGGCGCAGGATGCGCTTGCGCATCGCGGGCTCGGCGCGGGTGAAGTTCACGTCGCCGTAGAGGATATCGCCGGTGGCCGGCTCGATGAGGCCGATCAGATGGCGCAGCAGAGTGCTCTTTCCGCAGCCGCTGCCGCCCATGATGATGAAGATGTCGCCGCGGCGCACGGTGAAGTTCAGCTCGCGCATCAGCACGAAGCTCCCATAGGCCATCGTGAGGTTGTGCACCACGATATGCGGTTGGCCCGCCGCGCCGTTGCCGGCGTTTGAATTCGTCTCAGCTATCGCGTGCGCTCGCGCCTTTCATATGTGCAAGCGGTTGGTAACCACCGCGAAGACGCCGCAGGCGACCACCACCAGGACGATCGAGGTGACCACCGCGCGGGTCGCCGCGTCGCCGACGGCAGAGGAGCTGTTGCCGCATCGGAAGCCCTGCAAGCATCCGGCAAGCGCGATCAGGCCGCCGTACACGGTCGCCTTGAAGAGGCCGAGGAAGAGGTTGGTCAGGCTAAGCGCCGAGATGGTCTCGCGCATGTACATCGTGGGTGAGAGCCCGAGCATCCCGATTCCGATCGCGGCGCCGCCCGCGATTCCCATAAGGTCCGCGTACAGGCCCAGCAGCGGCATCATCAGCACCAGCGCGCTGAGGCGCGGCACGACCAGAAACTCCAGCGGCGACAGGCCCATCGTGCTCAGTGCGTCGATTTCCTGCGTGACCTTCATCGTGCCGAGCTGCGCCGCGAAGGCCGCGCCGGTGCGCCCCGACATGATGATCGCGGTCATCATCGCGCCCATCTCGCGCACCATCCCGATCCCAACTAGGTCCGCGACGTAGATCGAGGCGCCGAACTGCTGGAGCTGGACGGCGCCCATGAAAGCGAGGATGACGCCGATCGGGAATACCGTTCGTGATTAACCCAGCGGCGGGCGTGTAGCGAATAGATACACTCGCCGCCAGTGCGTGGCGCGAACAGCGGCATCGCGCGCCGATACAGCCGCGCGCTGGCTCTGTTGGGCGGCCGCCGACGGAACGTCAGCCTGCTTCCGGGTCGTCGTCTGCCGCCTGCCGAGGCCTGAGGCGCGCTCGGGTCGGAGACGGGTCTGCTGCATGCCCCAACTATGACGTAACGATCCCCATCCTTTTGCCGGCGGCCCCTTGAAAGGGTAGATGAACGTTCCGCCGGCCCGCGCTATCACAAATCCGGCGAGCATTGCCGACCGATGCCGCAGCGACTGTGCGTGGCGGTCAAGGCGATTGTGCGTCACGCCAAACTCACCCTGCGCGCAGAATCGGCCGTCGCTTAAGGAGGCGATGCTCTACACAGTAGGCGCCGGTTTGGCTAGTCGAGACAGGCCGGGATTTGGTCGGGGCGGCCGGATTTGAACCGGCGACCACACGCACCCCAAGCGTGTGCGCTACCAGGCTGCGCCACGCCCCGACCCGCAGATGCCGCGCAGCCGCGAGCCGGCGGCGCGGTTCCTGAAGCCACGCCAGTATAGTTGCGCGCGCGGCCAAATGCAGCACGCGCCGGTGCGTGCCGCGTTCAGGCCTTTTTTTTCGCCGCCACCCGCGGACGCCATTGCCAGTACGAGCGCAGATCGATGGCGAACGTCCACGCGTTGCGCGGCTGAGCGATCAGATGGACGATTTCGTTGCAGATCGCTTCGGTCGAGACGAAATGGTCCGGCTCCTCCTCGGGAGCGCCCTCGGTGATTCGCGGCAGGCCGACCGCCCCGTCAACGTCGAGCGCGGCCGAATGGATGCCGAGATGCATGTACTCGTAGGCGACCGACTCGGCCAGCGCGCGCTGCGCCACTTTCGAAGCGTTGTATGCCGAGTACATCGCGGGACCGCCGCGGGTCTCCGAGCCAAGGACGAAAATTATCGTGCCCCGCTCGCGCGCCGCCATTCGCGTGACCACCGCCTGCGTGCAATAGAACGGCCCGTAGGTGTTGACCTTGAGCTGGAAGTCGAACTCGTCCTCGGTGATCTCGTCGAAGCGCTTGCGCAGGTAAGCGCCGGCGTTGTTGATGAGCACCGCGATCGGACCGAGCTCGCGCTCGACGGCTTCGACCGCGGCCAGCACCTGCTCGCGTTTGGAGACGTCGGTCGGCGTGACCAGCGCTTTGCCGCCGGCCTGGCGGATAAGCTCGGCCGTCTCTTCAAGCTGCGACTTGGTGCGCGCAATAAGCCCGCACGCGTAGCCCTCGCGGGCCAGGCGTTGCGCAATGTCGCGCCCGATTCCGCGTCCCGCACCCGTGACCAATGCAACCTTTGGTTCCGACATGGCGCGCATCTTAGCCGAGCCAGGCGCCGGCTGAAAACCCGCGCAGCGGGTTCGTGGTTGGAGAATTTGTCGCCGACGCCGACCCTCCCGCAAGCCTGAATGTCCATGTCCCTGCAGCCTGAAGTGCCAAAATAGCGGAATGCGACTCGCTTGGCCCTCATCAGACGCCGGTGTAGCCTGAGG
The DNA here is from genome assembly GCA_035650475.1 of Candidatus Binataceae bacterium. Taxonomy (NCBI): domain Bacteria; phylum Candidatus Binatota; class Binatia (SeqCode); order Binatales (SeqCode); family Binataceae (SeqCode); species Binataceae bacterium (SeqCode). The sequence continues at coordinate 1,019,742 of DASRHP010000012.1, read as the reverse complement.
GCAGGCTTTGGGGCGTCAGCAGGAGATACAATGAAGTTTCGCAGCCCACGACACGGGTGCGGCGCTGCGGCGGGAGCAGCGTTGGTCGGCGCTGCCCTGATGTTGGCGGCGTCGGCCGCCACTCCCGCCTGTGCCCGCGACGCCAGCTCGGCCGACTCGGATTGGGAGCGCGTTGACAGCGTTCTGGAAATCCCTCCTGTCTATAAGCCGGCCGCCAGAAGCTCCGCGCCGGCCACTGCGGACCTGCCGCCCGATGGGAGCGGCTGCGAATCGCAAAAGCTGGGTTCGGGCGCCGACGGAGCGGTCGCCGTTGCGGGCACCGCGGACACCGCGTGCGCGGCGGCCGGGAGCGCTTCGGATGACCGACAGGTGTCGTCGTCGGATTCCGGGCAGCGGGAGAGCGATTCTGCCGACTCGCCAGCCGCGGCTGACCCTGCCATAGGCACGCTCGACGATTATCGCCAGCAACAGGCGGCCGCCGAGGCGGCCGCACGCGCCGCAATCGGGCAGATTCCGGTTGTTGTAGGACCCCCGCTGGTGCCCTATTATCTGCCGCGCGCTTATGCGGCGCCGGCGCCTGCGATGAACCATCTATACGTCCCTTCCACGGGCTTTGCGAATATAGCGCCGCGTGCTTCCTGGATGCCTGCGCCTGTGACGCCGATGGTGGTGCCGCCACCGGCATGGGCGCCGCAGCCAACGGTCCCGATGGTGGCGGCGCCAGCGCCGATGTTTATCCCGCGAACGTTTGGCAGCTTCGGGAGAAGCGCGGGCTATGGCGCGGCGGCGGGAGGCTGGCGGAGGTAATCGGCCGCCCAAAAAGACGGCCTCGACCTATGAGACGTGAAGACCCCCATGCTCGTAGTTATTGATGTCGGCAACACCCATACGGTGATCGGGATCTATGACGGCGAGCGCCTGCTCCATCACTGGCGCCTGTCGACCAATCCCGCCCGGACCACCGACGAACACGGGGTGATGATCGGCGCGCTGCTTCAGAGCGCCGGGGTCGAAGCGCCGCTGCGTCCCGAGGGCGTGGCGATCGCGTGCGTGGTGCCGCCGCTTAACCGCACGATGGAAGAATTGGCCCATCGCTACTTCCATCGTGAGCCGCTCCTCGTCGGCCCCGGGATCAAGACCGGGATGCCGATTCTATACGAGAATCCCAAGGAGGTTGGCGCCGACCGGATCGTGGACGCGGTTGCCGCCTACGAGCATTACGGCACCGCCTGCATCGTGGTCGATTTTGGCACCGCAACCACGTTCGACTACGTGACCGCGCGCGGCGAATACGTGGGCGGTGTGATCGCGCCGGGACTGGGGATCTCGATGGACGCGCTGGTCGAGCACGCGGCCAAGCTCTACCGGGTCGAGCTGGTACGCCCGCGCGAAACTGTCGGCCGCACCACGATCGCGGCGATCCAGTCCGGGTTGATCTTCGGTTACACGGCGCTGGTGGACGGCCTCGTCGAGCGCATCAATCGCGAACGCGGCGAGCATGCTCACGTGATCGCGACCGGCGGCCTGGCCGACCTGATCGCGCCCGAGTCGAAGACGATCGAGCTGGTCGACGAATTCCTTACGCTCAAGGGTTTGCGGCTGATCTTCGAACGCAACCGACGCACGACCGCGGCGGGCTTGTCGGCGGCGTCAGGGGAACGCGATGACAAGGCCACAGCGAGTCGTCACTGACTCGATGATCGGGCTTAAGCTGCCCGACTTCACACGCCACTCCGAGCGGGTCGCCACCGTGCTCGGCCATAACCCCGGGCCGTTCACCGGCCCCGGAACTAACACCTATATCGTCGGCAAAGGCCGGCGCCCGTTGCTGCTCGACACGGGGGCGGGCGTGGCGATCTATGAAGAGCTGCTACCGCGCGCGCTCAAGGAGCTGAGCGACAGCACCGAGCTGGATCGTGTCGTCTGCACCCATGCGCACGCTGACCATATCGGCGGAGTTCCCCAGGTCCGTCGCCACTTCGGCGCACTTGCCGTATTGAAGAAGCCATGGCCCGACCATGACCGGCTCGCGGGCGCCCCGATCACGGCGATCGACGACGGCGCAGTGGTCACCATTGACGGCACCACGTTGCGCGCGGTCTTTACGCCTGGGCATGCGCCCGATCACCTGTGCTACTATCTGGAAGAGGAGAGGGCACTCTTCACGGGCGACGTGGTGCTGGGCGCCGGCACGACCGTGATTCCCGACGACACGGGTGACCTCAGCCAGTACATGGCTTCGCTGCGACGGCTGCTCGAACTCGACCTCGCCGTGATCTACCCGGCGCACGGGCCGGTGATTCGCAACCCGCGACAGAAGATCGAGGAGTATATTGCCCATCGCGAGCTGCGCGAGCGGCAGGTGCTCGATGGGCTCGCGAGCGGCGCGTCGCTGTCGCCGATGGAGCTGGTCAAGAAGATTTACACCGACGTGCCGGAGTTCCTGCACACTGCCGCCGCGAATTCGGTCCGCTCGCACCTCAAAAAACTTCGCAATGAAGGACGCGTGGTCGAGCACGATGGCCGCTGGAGTCTCAGCTAGGCGGCGCCCCCCGCCGCTCCTAAAGGTCGCTGCAATCGTTGCGGCGCTCGCGCTCGGGGTAACCACCGCTTTCGCCGGCGATGAATCCGGAGCGTGGGTCCCAGCCGGCTCCGGCGAGGCGTTGGCCGCGACCCCAGCAGAGGCTGATAACGGAGGCGGCGCCGCAACAGCGAAGGTTCCCGCAACTTCGCCGTCCCCCAGCGCTGAAACGTCGCCGACGCCGGGCGCTGTCGCGGCTTCCGGGGCAGACTCGTCAACGCATGGCACGCAGGCAAACAGCGGTGGTTCGTCGGGGGCGAGGTCCGGCGCGGCCTCCGGCGCGAGTCCCGCTTCGGCCAACACTGCCGAAGCGGCCTCCGAACCCGCGGCGGTCACCACCGAAACTATCATGGTTCCGCCGCCTGCGCCGGGCGAGGTTGAAGAGGGACTGTTGGGCGGGCCGGCTCTAACAGACAGCGTCGCGCACGAGGGGGCAGCAACGGCCGCCTCGTCCGGCTCATCTATGGCGGCCGATCCAAAGATTGCCACGCCAACTCCGCCGCCGGCGTACAATGCTCCGGTACTTCCGGCCGACCAGCAGGATCGGTACACGGCCCCGCCGGGAACGACGATCATTCCGCCTGCGAGCCCACCTCCGGCTGGAGCACAAGAGGCCGGCGCGGACAATTCGCAGGTGTCGGATTACCAGGCCAATCAACAGATGCCCCTCAACGAGCCTCAGTTACATAGCCTCCAGGAGTTCATGAGCGAGGGCGTTAACGCGTCGCCGCTGGGAATCGAACTCCAGGAGGGCCAGCGCAAGTTAAACGGCCGCCAAGTCGACGGCCTGCTGGTGGTGGGGGTGCAGTCCAACAGCAGCGCCGCGAAGGCCGGCATCCAGGCCGGCCATCGCGCTGCCCACGACGTGCTCGAAGGCGCGGCGGTGGCGGCCTCGCTGGTTTTTCCACCGGCGGTGTTGGCGGTGCCGGTAATCGAAACGATCCAGCTCGGCGAAAATTACGACATGATCATCGGAGTGGACGGGAACCGGGTGACCAACTTCATGGATTTCGAGGATCAGTTGCGCGACGCCCAGCCCGGTGAAACCGTCTATCTCAACATCCTGCGCTCGGGAAAACGGCTCCAGGTGCCGGTCAAGATGCCGGCACAGAACGCGGCGAATCTATACCCCTAAACGCGCGTCTAATCCGCAGCCGGGCTTTACTCCGGCTCGTCATCGTAATAAGAGATCGCAGTCCGTTGAGGCGATAAGCCCGGCGAGACTGATGAGGAAGGGCTTTCCTCCGGGTACACCCGGAGGGGTTGCGACATAGGCTTGGGCCAGCGCCTGGATCCTGACGACAGGGACCGGGACCCCTTGGATGCTTGAGCTGCTCTTGAGGGCACGTTCGATGCGGGGTTGCCGGTGCGCGGTGGCCCCGCATTTTTGTCCGGCACGTTTTGCCTGAGGGTTTGGCGATGAACAAGGACAAGGTTCGTGTCACCGACCTGGCGCGGATGAAGGCCGAAGGGCGGCCGATCACGATGTTGACCGCCTACGACTTTCCTTTCGCACGGATTTTCGACCGCGCCGGCGTGGACGTCCTGCTGGTGGGCGACAGCCTCGGGATGGCGGTGCAGGGGGCCGACAGCACCCTCGGCGTGACTGTGGAAGACATCCTCTACCACACGCGGATCGTCGCGCGAGCGCGTCAGCGCGCGCTGCTCGTCGCCGACATGCCGTTTCTTTCCTACCAGGTCAGCGTCGAGCAGGCGATGGTGAATGCCGGACGGATGCTCAAGGAGGGCGGCGCCGAGGCAGTCAAGCTCGAGGGCGGAACCGTGGTCGCCGACACCGTGCGCAGGCTGGTTGACTACGACATCCCGGTGATGGGCCATATCGGGCTGACCCCGCAGTCGGTCCATCGGATGGGTGGCCATCGCGTGCAGGGTCGGCGCGCAGGGCGCGGCCCCGGATGCCGCGAGCGGCTGATCGAGGACGCCGCGGCGCTGGAGGAGGCTGGCGCCTTCGCAATCGTGCTCGAAGGGATCCCTGTCGAGCTTACCGAAGAGCTGACCGCGCGGGTCAAGGTGCCGACCATCGGCATCGGCGCAGGCCCCGCCTGCGCCGGGCAGGTACTGGTGATGCACGACATGCTGGGGCTGAGCGAGGGTTTCATGCCGCGCTTCGCCAAACCCTACGCCCAGTTGTGGAATGACGCGGCCTGTGCGGCGGCGGCCTACGTGCGCGAGGTGCGCGAGCGCACCTTCCCCGCACCCGAACATTGCTATCACCTCAGGGGAGCCTGACGATGGAAATCATCACGACTCCGACCGCGATGCAGCGCCGGGCCGAGAGCGAGCGTCTGGCGGGCCGGAAGATTGCCTTCGTGCCCACGATGGGCTTTCTGCACGAGGGCCATCTCAGCCTGATGCGCGAGGGGCGACGGCGCGCCGAGGTGCTGGTCGCCTCGATCTTTGTCAATCCCACCCAGTTCGGGCCCAACGAGGACTTCGGCCGCTACCCCCGCGCCTTCGAGCGCGACTGCGAGATGATGAGGACGGTGCCGGTCGATCTCGTCTTCGCGCCCGAGCCCGAGGCAATGTATCCCGAGGGGGCGGAGACCTGGGTCGAGGCGGTCGAGATTACCAAGGGGCTGTGCGGTGCGCATCGCCCGGGCCATTTTCGCGGGGTCACCACGGTGGTCGCCAAGCTCTTCAACCTCGTCAAGCCGCACTACGCGATGTTCGGCGAGAAGGACTTCCAGCAACTGCGCGCAATCCAGCGGATGGTCAAGGACCTCAACTTCGACCTCGAGATCGTGCCGATGCCGACGGTGCGCGAGCAGGACGGAATCGCGATGAGCTCGCGCAACGCCTATCTGAGCAGCGAGGAACGCGAGCGGGCGTTGAGCTTAAGCCGCGCGCTCAAGGCGGTCGGCGAGACCTTCGCCGCTGGCAGCCGCGATCCGCGCGACCTCGTGCGCACGGCGTGCGCGGTGCTGAGCGCCACGCCCGGGGTCAGGATCGAGTATATCGAGGCGGTGGACGCCGAAACGCTGCGCCCGATCGCGCGGGTCGAGCGGCCGGTGGTGGTCGCCATCGCCGCGCACGTCGGCAAGACGCGGCTTATCGACAACGCGGTCTTTGCGCCGGCTTAGCGTTTCGCAGCGGATCAGCGGCGCCGCCACGGTCAGGGCGTTCTGCCGCGAAAGGGCCGAGCAGCGCCATTTTCGCTCGCACATGATCAATCTGTACGAGCGCGTTTTCGAAAAGGTGCGGCTCGCCTCGGCCGACCGCGTTGCGCAGGCGATGGGCAATCAGAGTCGAAGCGCGGCCCCGCACCGCACGGCTTGACGCCTGGTGAATCAGGTTCTCGGATTCGGTATCGACGGCCTCCGGAGAGCCGGCGCCGCGCGCGCCCTTACAGCCAGCCTGGGAGCGAGAACAGTGGGCCGGGCACCACGCGGACCAGGTTGACCACGTGCAGCTTGGAAAACGACGCGGCGACCCGCGCGGCCTGCTCCTTGTCGGATTCGCTGTGGACGTCGCCCCACAGATAGGCGCGATCGCCGACGACGTGCGCGGACACGTTTTGTAGCGCGCCGACCTGGAGCAGGGCGGCGTTGATCTGCTTCTGCTGCGTCATCCACTGGCCGGTGACCGTCGTCAGGCGATCCTCGACGCGCCTCACCCCGCGCACGCGGCTTGCGGTCAGCACTGCCTGGCGGCTGGCGGCGTCGTCGAACACGGTGCCCGAAAGAACCACTGCCCCGCGCGCATCGGCCCGGGCGCGAGCCCCTGCGAGGTTGCGGTCGGCGCGCAGCGCCGCTTCGACGCGGTCGCCGAGTGTGTAGCGATAGCGGTGTGTAAAGGCTGTGCGATGCAGATGGCGGCGGGTCGCGGTGCGCGCAGCCGCCGCCGGAGCGCCCGTCGCGATCGCCACGGCGAGGGTCAGGATGGGCGCCACCACACGCCTTAACGAATTTCCGTTGATCGTCATGCCGATGCCTCCGGTGCCGCTACGGATTTTTTAATACGCGGGCGGGAGTTGGGACAAGGTTGAGAGAGGGGCCGCAGCGGGGTTAGCCTCGAAGTGGAGGCGGCAGGTCATCATGGCGCAAGGCGTCGCACCGCAATTCTCTCAGGGCGCGCTGGCCGTGCTGCGCGAGCGCTACCTCGCGCACGATCCCGCGCGCGGGGTGAGCGAGGAGCCGCACGACATGCTGCGCCGCGTGGCCGAGGCCGTCGCCGCCGCCGCGCGGAGCTTCGGCGACGATCCCGGCTACTGGAGGGCACGCTTTCTCGAACGCCTGGAGCGGCTGGAATTTCTGCCCAATTCGCCCACGCTGATGAATGCCGGCGCGCCGGGCGGACAGCTCGCCGCATGCTTCGTGCTGCCAATCGAGGACGATCTCGGCTCGATTTTTTCCACCCTCGCGCTCGCCGCACGTATCCAGCAAAGCGGCGGCGGCACCGGCTTTTCCTTCAGCGCGCTGCGCCCACGCGGCGAGCGCGTACGCTCGACCGGCGGCATCGCCTCCGGACCGGTCTCGTTCATGGAGCTCTTCGATCACACCACCGAGGTCATCCGCGCCGGTGGACGCCGGCGCGGCGCCAACATGGGTGTGCTGCGCGTCGATCATCCGGACATCGAAGAGTTCGTCGAGGCCAAGCGCACGGCGGGGCGGCTTGAGAACTTCAACCTCTCGGTCGGGATGACTGATGCGTTCTTTGTCGCGCTGGCGGCGCGCGCGCCGTTTGAGCTGCGCGATCCGCGCGAGGGACGGGTCGCGCGCAGGATCGACGCGGAGAAACTGTTCGACACGATCGTCGGCGCGGCCTGGGAGACCGGCGACCCGGGAATGATCTTCCTCGACGAGATCAACCGCCATAATCCGACACCCGCGCTGGGTGCGATCGCCGCCACCAATCCGTGCGGCGAGCAGCCGCTTCTGCCCTACGAGTCGTGCACGCTGGGCTCGCTCAACCTGGCGGCCTTTGTCGGCAAGGACGAGGTCGATTGGGAGCGGTTGCGCACGGCGATCGACGACGCGGTGATCTTTCTGGACAACGTGATCGAGGTTAACGCCTATCCGGCCGCGGAAATCGGCGCGGCCACGCGGCGCACGCGAAAGATCGGACTCGGCGTGATGGGGCTCGCGGACCTGCTGGCCGAGCTGGGCATTCCCTACGACTCGCCGCAGGCGCTCGCGTTGGGCGAGCGAATCGCGGAATTTTTGACCCAACAGGCGCGCGCCCGCTCAGCACAACTCGGCGAGCAGCGCGGCGCGTTCCCGGCCTTCGAGCAGAGCGTATGGCCGTCGCGCGGGTTCAAGGCGCTGCGCAACGCCACCGTGACCTGTATCGCACCTACCGGCACGCTAAGCCTGCTCGCCGGAGTTTCGGGCGGAATCGAACCCTTCTTTGCGCTGGCGACCGCCCGCCGCTTGCCGGGCGGACAGCGAATCGTGGAGATGGTCCCATCGGTTCGCCGGATGCTTGCCGGGCTGGGCCCGCTGCGCGAGAAGGCTCTCGCCGCGATCCGCGAGCATGGCTCGTTGGAGCGCATGGTAGAGCTTCCCGAGACGGTCCGCCGGCGCTTTCCGATTGCGCTTGAGATGCCACCGCAGGCGCATCTGCGGATGCAGGCGGCGTTTCAGAAACACGTCGATGCGGGAGTCTCCAAGACGGTCAATCTGCCGCCCGACGCGCCGCCCACAGCGGTCCGAGAAATCTTCCTCGAGGCCCATAAGCTCGGGTTGAAAGGAGTAACTGTCTATCGCTACGGCTCCCGTCCGGGGCAAACACTATCGCTGGTGGACGAGCAACGGATCCCCGATTGCCGAGAGTGCGCAGTGTAGGCCGGACTGACCAGGGAGCCTTCAGAGCTCCCCTCCATGATTAGCCTCTTATAGTTGCTCAAAACCGCTGATTAGCAAAGGTTGGCCGCCGCGATGCCGATCGCCGAGACACCAGGAGCCACGACGACCCGTCACGACGCCTTGCGGAAAGTCAGCCTGCTGAGGACCGCGAAGGTCGAAAACGGCGCCACCGCCGCCGAGGCGGACAGTGCTCGACGCTTGGGCGAGACGCTCGTTGACCGCAACGGCAGGGAGACGCGGGATTTTCTTCATCTTGAACGTCCACTGCGCAGCGGTCGGCAGGGCAGTTGTGGGTCTATTGAGAGTGCCTCGCCGGCGAGCACGGGCCGAGGTTGAATCACTTTGGCATGCGCGGGAGCATTCGGCTCGACGGCGGCAAGCCTGCTGATCGTGATTGACCAGCGCAGTGACGAGTGGCAGGCACAACGTGCCTCTTCGAGAGGCTATGAAACCGTGCGTCGTGGACGCGGCCTAGAATCCTTCCGGAATTACGTCAGGATGCACGCCGGGCGCTATACCATCGTCCGTGCCTGAGGCGGGCAAGACGATCCACGCCCGATTCAAGTGAGACGTCTCCAACCAGCCCGGTGGCTGGTGCCGGGTACTTGGCCGACTGGGGTGGTACCGCCTCGCTGGGGCGCCAAGGTCCGCGCCGGGTCGCGCCGTCGTGACATTTTTGGGGCCGGTTTGTGCGTGCGCACGGATGGCACCGAGGTTGCTTGATGTCCCATCAGTGGAGCTTTTCTACAGTGATGGAGAAGAAAGTCCTGATGGCTGACGACGAGGCTGATCTCGTCATCACTTGCGCCAGGTTCCTGGAGCAACTCGGCTACCGGTGTCTGCGCGCTTACGACGCAAGCCGCGCGATCGAGTTGCTCGCTCGCGAGGAACCTGACCTGGTGATAACTGACTTTCAGCTTCCCGACCGCACTGGAATCGAAATTGCCCGCCACATTAGACAGACGCATCGGCGGACGCCGGTGATTCTCATCACGGCGTACAACGAACCCGGCCTGGCCGAGGCAGCCTGCGAAGCCGGCGCCGACGTCTACCTGACCAAGCCTTTCTCGCTTGGCGATTTGGCGAAGGCCGCCGACCGGGCGCTGGGCCAGAGTCAATTGCACTAGGCAATTCGCGCCCGCCTGCGTTGGCTACTTTGCCTGGATCGATTTTATGTAATCGACCAACAGCTTGATGCGTTGGTTGACTTCTTCGGTGGTGCGCTGCGCCTGGATACCCCCGCGGGCGCGCGGTTTACGAAAGGCAAGTCCCCAGATCGGCATCGCGCGGCTGCCGTGCGCGGCGACGGTTTCGCTGCCTTCGATGAATCCCTCGACCCGCTTCTCGGGGAATTCGCCGTTATTGTTCTTGGCCAGCATCGTCAAGTCCGCGGGCTTCTTGGTGAGCGCCGCGGCGACCGGGCCGTCGCCCTTGCCGTCGGTGCCGTGGCACTGCGAGCAATGGCGGCGGTATTCCAGCTTGCCCGTAGTCACTTCACCCGGAGGCACCATACTGACGCCGCCTCTCTCCTGAGCCGGTGCCTGACCAGCGGAGCCCAGCGCTAAACCCAGACCCAGAGCGGAAACCATGCACCAGAGTTCAAGTCCGCGCATAGCGATGTCCCTCCTCGGATCGCTTATAACGCCGCGCGATAGTTGACGCAAAACAAATCAATGGTGCGAATGGTGCCATTCAAATGCCTCATTCGGGGCCATCGTGCGAGGCAAATCTGTATCGCGGCCTCCTCCGTCTGGCGCAGCTTTTGCGTTCCCATCGTGAAGGACGGAGCATGTACGAAGCGGAATACAAGGCAAAACTGATGACGCCCGAGGCCGCGGTGAGGCTGGTTCCCGCGCGCGGCAATCTGTCGATGGGAATGGCGATTAGCGAACCGCCCGCGCTGCTCGCGGCGTTGGAGGCGCGGGTCAGGGCAGGTGAGATCGAGAACTTGCGCGTTTACTACTCACACTCGGCGCCGGCCGCGATGAGCACCATCCTGAAGTACGAATACATGGAGGTCATCAAGCCGCATCCGTTCTTTCCTACCGCGATCGAGCGCGAGCTCGCGCGTCGCGGGAGGGAGGAGCATCGGCGCGTGGTCTTTTACATGCCGGGCAACTTTAGCGCGATGCCGCGGATGCTGGAGGAGATCGGAATCGATGCCTTCCTGGTAATGGTGGCGCCGATGGACAAGGGCGGCTTTTTCAGTTGCGGAACCAACGGCGATTACACAATCCCAACCGCGCGCCGCGCCCGGCGGCTCATCGTCGAAGTCAATCGGCGGATGCCGCGCGTGTTCGGGGACTCGGCGGTGCATATTTCGGACGTCGACGCGATAGTCGAGCACGAAAGCCCGCTGCCCGAACTGCCGGTGCGTCCGATAAGCGACACCGACCGCGCGATCAGCCGGCACATCGTCGAGATGATTCCCGATCGCGCAACGCTGCAAATCGGTGTCGGCGGAGTGCCTAATGCCGTATGCGCTGCGCTCAGCGGCCACAAGGACCTCGGCATCCACACCGAGCTGATGACAGCGCCGGTCGCCGCGCTTATCCAGTCCGGCGCGGTTACCAATCGTTACAAGACCATCAACCGCTACAAGAGCGTCTATACGCTGGCGGGCGGCGACGCCGCGCTGTACGAATTCTTACACGACAACTCCGGGATGGAGCTCTACCCGGTCGATTACGTCAACGATCCCTACGTTATTGGCCGCAACGATCGCGTGATTTCCATCAACGCCTTTCTCCAGGTGGGGCTCGACGGCGAAGTCAACTCGGAGACCCTGAACGGCAAGCAATACAGCGCGCCGGGTGGCCAGCTCGACTTCGTACGCGGCGCCCAGCTCTCGCGCGAGGGCAAGTCGATCCTGACCGCCTACTCGACCGCGGCCGGCGGGAGTGTCTCGCGCATCGTCGCGCGCATCGAAGGGCCGGCGACTGTCCCGCGCGCCGACGTCCAGTACGTCGTCACCGAGTACGGGGTGGCCGACCTGCGCGGCAAATCGGGCGCGCGGCGGGCCGAGGCGCTTATCGCGATCGCCCATCCGAATTTCAGGGACGAGCTTTCCCGCCAGGCCGCCGAGCTTGGCTATCTCTAGAGGCGAAGGAGCCGACGGCAATGAAATGCCCAAGCTGCAACAGCGAATCCATCGCGCCCGACGTTCGCAGCGTCGCACTCGAGCGCCCCGACGGCCGGTGGCGGCACTTTCACGGCGAGTGCATGAACTGCGGCGAGCACCTGTGGTGGAACGCGCATCCGGGCGACACCGCGCCGACGACCAGGGCTGGCGTCCACGAGTGCGCCTTCTTCAGGCCGGCCGAGAGCTGAGCAAAGCGGCCAGCGCCGGCCCGAGTCAGCGGCCGGTGATGCGCCCCGGCGCGCGCGATGCTATCCTTCTCAGCATGAGCAGCGTGCTGGTTCCTATCGTGGTCGAGCAGACGGGCCGGGGCGAGCGTTCCTACGACATCTACTCGCGCCTGCTCAAGGACCGCATCGTATTCGTCGGCGGGCCGATCAATGATGATGTCGCCAACCTGGTCACCGCGCAGCTGCTGTTCCTCGAATCCGAGGATCCCGAGCGCGAGATCAACATGTACATCAACTCGCCCGGCGGCTCGGTCACGGCGGGGCTGGCGATCTACGACACGATGCAGTTCGTCAAGCCGCCGGTTTCAACCCTGTGCGTGGGGCAGGCGGCAAGCATGGGCGCGGTGTTGCTGGCGGCGGGCGCCAAGGGCCGGCGCTACGCGCTGCCGCATTCGCGCATCATGATCCATCAGCTCTCCGGCGGGTTCGAAGGCCAGGCGGCGGATATCGACATTCAGGCTCGCGAGGCACTGCGTCTGCGCGAGATCCTCAACAATATCCTGACCGGCCACACCGGGCAGCCGCTCAAGCGCATCGAGAAGGACACCGACCGCGATTTCTTTATGAACGCGACCCAGGCGGCCGAGTACGGGATTATCGATGAAGTGATCGCCAGCCGCCCGGGCAAGGTCAGCGGCTAGCGCCGCGGGCAGCAGGCCTCAGCCTGCGGTTAGGGAGCCAGACCCAGGTCGCGGCTGCAAAGGCGCGCAGGCGCTCATCGCGGCGGCTACTTTTTGCCGGCGGCGATCTCCTTGCCGCGCCGCTCCATCAGATCACCCATCTCCTTGAGCATCCGCCCGCGAATCTCCATCATCTCTCCGCGCGTCTTGGGATCGGACAACATTTCGGGACCGTTCATCATCCCCATGCCCATTCCGTGCATCCCCATACCCATCGAGCCGGGGCCTCGCATGTAGCCCATCGGGCCGGAACCCATACAGGGGCATGGTCCGCACGGCGCCATCATGTGCTGGCCGCGCATCATCCCTGGTCCGCCGCCCATCATACCCGACCCGCCCATCATGCTGCCCGGATTTGACGGCGCGGCGGATTCGCCGCTTTGAGCAGCGGGCGCTGCCGACGAGCCTTGGTGTCCGGGGTTCTGCGCCATGGTGGGGGCGTCGTACGCCATGACCAGCAGGGCCAGGGCAATCAAGCCAGCGATTGTTAGCAATGTTCGATTCATCGCGAGTCCTCCTTAAGAGCGCGGATCGGAGCAGTTTCTGGAGCGATCCGCATCGAACTGCGCCGGCTGCCGGACGCTATCGGGCAGACGTGCGCAGCCAGGCCCAGAACCTGGCGATCCAGCGCCGGTCTCTGGACGCCGATGTGTTCCTTCGAGTCAGAGCTGCCGCTGACTTGGGCAACGCTCTGACGCACTGACTCGTCGTGGGACGAAGCAGCGATCGCAGTCGCGGACGGCGTCGCGCTTCGCTGATGGCTATGCAGCGGCCCATGATGACGGCTCCTCTCAATTCAGCCGGAAGCAATCTCGCGGCCACTGCGAGGTGGTGCTGCAAGTGTGAAATCCTGCGGTTTCAATTCGGTAAGAAATCACTTGCCCAGAGGGTGGGGCACGCGCTCCCCAATAGGAAACTTCGACGCAACTGGCGCGACGCCCCGAACGGAGGCGGCTGTAGCGGGATAGACATAAGTGCTGCGCGCGGAGGCAGGCGGTTTGGCGCCAGATGGCGCCGAGAAATGTTGCATCATCGCGGGGCCGATCCCCGTCCCTTCCCCGGCCGCAGTTCGCTGAGCATACGACTAACTCTAACCACAGAAGTGGCATGCTGCTTGCCAATACGTTGAGCAAGCTCGTCCCCTTAGGGCGACGGACTGAGAAAGGAACAATCCACATGAACCTCCCGGAAATCGAAAGTGGAACGGAACCCCGCCGCTGCTCGCTTGTCAGGCCGATCCGTGACCATGAAGGACGAGTCCGGTTCCACGAAAACCCGGTCATCGTGAAGGAGGTCAACAACCTCGGCCGACTGATGTACCTGGTCAGGTTTGACGACGGCGCCACCACGTTCCTGTTTCCGGACGAGGTTGTCCGGTAGCCGGCGTGTGCGGGCTCTCGTCGGGGAATTGCGGGCATGAAGGTAAAGGAACTTATGGTGCGCGAGGTCCGCGGCGTGGCGGCCGACGACTCGCTGGGCGAGGCCGCGCGCATAATGTGGGAGCACGACTGCGGTTGCGTGCCGGTGGTTGATCAGGAACTGCACGTGGTCGGAATGCTTACCGACCGCGACATCTGCATGGCCGCCTACACCCAGGGCGTGAGTCTTGGCCAGGGGCGGGTGGCGAGCGCGATGTCGCGCCGGCTGTACTGGTGCGAGCCCGAGGACAGCGTCAGGGAAGCCGCGAAGATCATGCGCGAGGTCAAGGTTCGGCGCCTGCCCGTGATCGACCCCGAGGGCCACCTCGTCGGGATCCTTTCGCTCAACGACATCGCGCGCAAGGCGGCGCGCGAGCGCACCGGCCGGGCGGCGCGCGAGGTGAGCGAGTCCGAACTGGGTGCGCTGGTGGCCTCGATATGCGAACCGCGCCACCCCAAGCGCGTACTCGCACGCGCAGCGTAACTCCGATGGCCACCACCGCTGCCGAACAGACGGTTGCGCACGTGCGGGGGCTCCTGGAACGCGAGCCCCGCATCAATCTTCATCGCTGGCCGATCGCGCTGGAGCTTGCGCCCGACGGAGTACTGACGATGAGCGGCGAGGTCGAAAATCTCGCGGCCAAGAAGACCGCGCTACGCCTCGCGGCGTCGGTCGCCGGCGTGAGCGGTATTGTCGATCGCCTGCGCGTCGTCGCGCCGCGTCCGACAGGAGACGGGGAAATTCTCGACCATCTGCGCGACGCCCTTCTTCAGGAGCAGGCGTTTGCGAACTGCACGCTTGTCGTTATCGAGCGAGGCAAGGCTTCGACGATACGCCAGCCGACGGCGGCGGCCGGCTTGATCCAGATCGAAGTTGCCGATGGCGTCGCGACATTGAACGGCCACGTCACGAGCCTCGCCCACAAGCGATTGGCCGGCTTGCTGGCATGGTGGGTGGCGGGGGTCCGCGACGTCGTCAACGGCCTCGAGGTTGTTCCGCCCCAGGATGACAGCGACGATGAAATTGCCGATTTCGCGCGCCTGGCGTTCGAGAAGGACCCGCTGGTAAGTGAGACGAGGATCCGTGCGCGTGTCGCGGGCGGCGTCGTCACGCTGGAGGGGCTGGCTTCGGGGCCGAAGGAGCGCGATGCCGCCGAGGCCGACGCCTGGGCCATCTTTGGTGTTGATCAGGTAATCAACCGTATACAGACTGAGCGCTAAACAAGATGCCGGGTGAGCCGTCTTCGGGGTCGGGCTGCGCGCGCGCGGCGATGGAAATCCACAAAATTCACGACTATCTGTGGGAAATTCCGCGCCGAGGCGACATGCTGGTGCCCGGGCGCATCTACGCCAGCGCGCGGATGCTCGAAGAGCTGCGCAACGACCCGGCGCTGACCCAGGTCGCCAACGTCGCCTGTCTGCCCGGGATCGTCGGCTACTCGCTGGCGATGCCGGACATCCATTGGGGCTACGGCTTTCCGATCGGCGGCGTCGCCGCGGTGGACGCGCACAGCGGAGTGATCTCGCCCGGCGGCGTCGGCTACGACATCAACTGCGGCGTTCGCCTCGCCCGCACGCATCTGCAGTACAAGGATGTCGCACCCAGGACCGATCGGCTCGCCGACGCGCTCTTCGAGCGCATCCCGGCCGGCGTCGGCTCCGAGGGCGCGATTCCCGGGCTCTCGGTCGCGGAGCTGAGGCAGCTCGTCACCGAGGGCGCGCATTGGGCGCTGCGCAACGGCTATGCGACCAAGAGCGATCTCGAACACACGGAGGAGGGCGGCTGCCTTGCGACCGCCGACCCCGACAAGGTCAGCGAGCACGCCTACAACCGCGGGCGCAAGCAGCTCGGCACGCTCGGCTCGGGCAACCACTTCCTCGAAGTCAGCTGGGTCGATCACATCTACGAGCCCAAGGTCGCCCGCGCGTTCGGCCTTGAGGAAGGACAGGTCACGGTGCTCATCCACTCGGGCTCGCGCGGCCTGGGCCATCAGACCTGTGACGACTATCTGCGCGCGATCGGCGCGGCGATGCGCAAGTACGAGATACGGGTTCCCGACCCGCAGCTCGCCGCGGTGCCGATCCTCTCGCCCGAGGGCGAGGCGTACCTGGGCGCGATGGCGGCGGCGGCGAACTTCGCCTGGTGCAACCGGCAGGTGATGATGCATCTGGCGCAGCAAGCGTTCCTTGAGGCGCTCGGGCTCAGCCCACGCGAGCTCGGCTTCGCGCTCATCTACGACGTCTGCCACAACGTGGCGAAGTTCGAACGCCACATCGTAAACGGCGAGCGCCGGCTCGTCTGCGTCCATCGCAAGGGCGCGACACGCGCCTTCGGCCCGGGCGATCCCGCGCTGCCCGAGGCGTTGCGCGCGGTGGGACAGCCGGTACTGATACCGGGGGACATGGGCCGCTACTCGTTCGTGCTGGTCGGACTACCGGCGGCAATGCGCGAGACGTTCGGTTCGTCGTGCCACGGCGCGGGGCGCATGATGAGCCGCGCGCAGGCCAAGAAGCAGGCCCGCGGGCGCGACCTGTTTCGCGAACTCGCGGAGCTGGGCGTGACCGTGCGAGCCCAGAGTCGCGGTGGAGTGGCCGAAGAGATGCCCGCCGCGTACAAGGACGTGGCGGAGGTGGTCGAGGTGATGGAGGCGGTGGGGGTGACACAGCGGGTCGCGCGGCTCAAGCCGTTTGCGGTAATCAAGGGCTGAGGCCGGCGAGCGCGCTCGCGTTGAGACCCCGCGGCGGCGAATAATCGCCGCATGGAACTCAACGGAAAGGTCGCCTTGGTCACGGGCGGCAGCCGCGGAATCGGACGCGCGATCGCAATCGCGCTCGCCGAAGCCGGCGCCTCCGTGGCGATCAATTACAAGGAAAACCGCAAGGCCGCCGACGAGACGATGGCGGCGCTGAGAGAGCGCGGCGCACCCGCCTTAGCCGTGCGCGCCGACGTTTCGTCGGCGGACGACGTCGCTTCGATGGCGAGCGCGGTTGAAGGCGGGCTCGGCCCGGTCGCGATCCTCGTCAACAACGCCGGCGTCGCGCGGCCGCGCAAGGTCGGCGAGGTCGCAATCGCCGACTTCGACGAAGCGATCCGAGTCAATCTGCGCTCGGCGTTCCTGGTGACTGCCGCGGTGCTGCCAGCGATGCGGCGAGCGGGATGGGGCCGGCTTATCTTCATCTCCTCGACCGCGGCGAATGTGGGCGGTGTTGTCGGGCCGCATTACGCCGCGTCCAAGGCCGGAATGATCGGCTTGATGCACGCCTACGCCTCGCAGTTGGTCAAGGAAGGAATCACCGCCAACGTCATCTCGCCGGCGCTGATAGCGACCGACATGGTGCACTCCGATTTGCGCGTGAAGCCGGAGCTGATCCCGGCGGGACGCTTCGGCCGCCCCGAGGAGATCGCGCAGGTCGCGCTGATGCTCGTGCGCAACGGCTACGTCACGGGGCAGGCAATCAACGTCAATGGCGGACTCTACCCGACCTCGTAGAACGAGCGGCGCGCGGATCGTGCGAGGCGCCACATTTTCCCGGGTGCCGAAGAAGGCGTAGCGTAAAGGTTGCGGAACGGGGCAGCCTGGGAGGAGATATGGGCGTCGCGATGCTGCATACCGATCTCAGCCGGCGCGTCGTGGTCGACACCGATAGCGCGCCGTGGGTGCCGAGCCCGGAGCCGGGCGTGTGGCGGCGGATGCTGGAGCGGGCGGGCGCGGAGTCAGGCCGCGCGACCTCGATCGTGCGCTACGAGCCGGGCGCGCGCTTTCACTTTCATCGCCATCCCATGGGCGAGGAGTTCTACGTCCTCGACGGCGTTTTCAGCGACGAGCACGGCGACTATCGCGCGGGGTGCTACGTGCTCAATCCGCCGGACTCCGGCCATGCGCCGCATACGCGCGACGGATGCGTCCTGTTCGTCAAGCTCTGCCAGTACGCGGGCGCGGGCCGCACGCGAATGGTGGTGGAAACTGCGCGAATGGAATGGCAGCCGAGCGGGACCGCGGGCATCTGGATGAAAAAGATCTACGCTGACCGAGACCACCCCGAGCGCATCGCGCTGCTTAAGTTGCAAAAGGGCGCGCGCTACCGTCCGCATCAGCATCCGGGCGGCGAAGAGATTTTGGTGCTCGACGGCGTGCTCGCGGACGAAGCGGGGCGCTATCCGCGTGGGACCTGGGTCCGTAATCCGCCCGGCA
Source organism: Candidatus Binataceae bacterium (assembly GCA_035650475.1). Taxonomy (NCBI): domain Bacteria; phylum Candidatus Binatota; class Binatia (SeqCode); order Binatales (SeqCode); family Binataceae (SeqCode); species Binataceae bacterium (SeqCode). The sequence continues at coordinate 1,001,676 of DASRHP010000012.1, read as the reverse complement.
GCGCGCATGAGCCATACTCGCCCGAGGGCTGTGTGATGCTGCTCAAGGCACGCGGCGTCCGTTGAGCGGCGCCGGCGGCGGTGAAAATCGGGAGCGCGACAGCGCAGGAAGGGAAGCACGAGAATGCGTATCAAGGGCGTTTCGCTTGAGGAGGCCGTGCCCGAGGTGCGGCGGCTTTACGAAAAAAGCGCCGAACAGCTAGGACGAGTTTCGGTTCCACTCACCGCCTTTGCGCATCGTCCGGAGATTGCCGAGAGGTACAGCGCGCTGGCTGGGGCGCTGGCGCGCTCGACCGTGGTCGAGCCGCGGTTGAAGACGCTCGCCTGCGTGCGCACCGCGCAGATTGCCGGCTGTCCCTTTTGAGTGGACATCAACTCTGCCGTGGGCAGAGAACAGGGAATCACCGACGCACAGCTCGCCGAACTGGTGGAGTTCGAGCGCAGCTCGGCCTTCGACGCGCGCGAAAAGGCGCTTCTGCGCTACGCCGAAGGGATGACCCGTACGCCGGCCGAGGTGTCGGACGCCATCTTTGAAGACTTAAAGCGACACTTTAATATCGAGCAGATCGTCGAGTTGACCGTGATGATCGCCTTCGAGAACCTCCGCGCGCGCTTTAACCGCGCGCTGCGCGTCGAAAGCGACGGCTTCTGCGAGCTGCCCGCGGACCATCCGGTGCGTAAGGCGGTGCCGCCGTTCGGCGCGTCCTAGGCGGCGGCGCGCGCGCGCGGGCTGCTCAGGTCGTGCGCTTGAGCACGAAGTCGCCGATCTGATCGATCGCTTCCTGACCCTCGGGCAGGATTGGCGCGAACCACTGCCAGACGTGCGGCATCTCGTCCCAGATCTGGAGGACGACCTCGACGCCTGCGGCCTCGGCACGCTCGGCGACGCGGGTCGAGTCATCGAGCAGGGTTTCAGCGTTACCCACTTGGACGAGCAGCGGCGGCAGCCCCGTGAAATCGGCATAGAGCGGGGCGGCGAGTGGATCGTGCAGGTCGCCCTGTTCGCCAACGTAGAGCTTGGCGAGCGCGACGATCATTTCACGCGAGACGACAGGGTCCGCGGCGGCCTTGGTCCGCATCGAGGCGCCGGTGCCCTCGAGGTCGATCCACGGCGAGATGCATACCGCCGCCGCAGGCGTTGGCAGCCCTAGATCACGCAGCGCGACCAGCGTGGCGAGCGTCAGGCCGCCGCCTGCGGAATCGCCGGCGATGGCGATCCTGCCCGGTTTGATCCCTTGCGCGAGCAGCCAGCGGTAGGCCGCGGTCGCGTCGTTGACCGCCGCCGGAAACGGGTTCTCCGGCGCGAGCCGATAGTCGAGGGCGAGACAGCGCGCCATCGCGGCCTTGGAAAGGCGCGCGACCAGCTCGCGATGGGTTTCGATCGAGCCCATCACATAACCGCCGCCGTGCAGGTAGAGAATGGTGCGGTCGACTGCCGCGTCCGGCGCCGCGATCCACTGGGCGCGGACGCCATTGATGCTGAGGTCCTCGCAGGTTACCTTTCCTGCGCTGGGAAAGCCGCTGAACGTTTTGGCGAGCGCGGCGCGCAGCTCCTGCGGACCCTTGGCCTGGGCCGCGTTCCGCGCCAGCATCTTATATTGTTCGATCACCTTCTGAAGCTCTGCACTCGCCATCGACGAACCCTCCTGTGCGCTGGGGAACCTGCGCGCAGCCGTCATGTTCCGCCGCGGATTGCGGACGGCAGCCTATTTCATGCGCGCGCCCGCAGCATGCGTCGAAGCCGCCGGCGCATAAGCGCCCGACCTCAGCGCCGCGCCTGGTTGATCTGCCCGGGCGCCATGAGAGCAGGATCGTCGGCCGCCCCGCGCGACCCTGCCTTGACGGCGCTGGGCGCGCTCCACAGCAGGCGGCGATCCTCGCCATAGATTTCGAAGGTCGAGTTGCCGTTGGGCAACTGCACAAGGTTGGCGCGGGCGGTGCCGTTCTTGTCAACGAGATGGATGCTGGCCGAGTCGTCCAGCGGCACGTTGAGTCCTATACGCGCACGGCCCTCGGTGTCGTACAGGCCCACGGCCGGCTCGCCGTCAGCCAGCACGCCCATCGCCAGTCGCCGTTTGCCCGAGGGGCTGAAGAAGCTCAGCCGCGCCAGGTCGTCGGGGGTGACAGTGACCACCGCGCGCTGGCGTCCGGCGGGATCGACGACCTGGAGCTCGTGAACGATTACGCGGTTGGCGTTGATGGTTTTGCTCTGGCGATCCGCGGCGAGCACGCTGCGGGGGACGAACAGCTGGTTCCACAGCATCGCTCCGAAGAAACCTCCGCCAATCGCCACCGCCAATGTGATCCAACGTTCACGGCTCTTCATCGACAGTCTCTCCCTTGCGCCCTGAGGGCGCCGTTTTTCGAGTATGAAGCGTTTGTGCCGGGTTGTTGGCGGCAATCCCCGCTGCCGTCGAGAGGTCCGGTCCGGCATCGTAGCAGGCGGGTTTGGTCATTGCGAAGGCGCCGCCGCCGGCTCCATCGATTTCGGCACCAGGGTTCCGGAGTCCGTGTTGGCGAGCTTGAGCTGCGCGGCGGTCAGGCCGCGTGCCTTGCTCAGATCGGCTCGGCTGAGGTCGGCGCCCTTTAGATTGGCGCCCGTCAGATCCACGCCATCAAAGCGGGCGCCGGTCAGGATCGCGCCCTGGAGATTGGCGTTGGTCAGGTTGGCCCCGAGCAGGACGGCGCCGAGCAGGTTGGCCTGGGTCATGTTGGTCGCCTTGAGGATCGCGTGCTGAAGATTGGCACTCATCAGGGTGGTCTGCCTGAACGAGGCACGCGCAAGGTCGGCGTTGGCGAGGTTGGCCTTACCGAGATAGGCGCGGTCGAAATTCGCGTACCAGGCGGTCGCCTCCTGCAACTGCGCGTTGGCGAGGTTGGCGCCGCGGAAATTGGTGCCGACCAGCTTGGCGCCCTGAAGCTGAGCGCCGCTGCAATCAGCCCTTGCAAACCACATCTGGCTGAGATCTTTGCCCTGCCAATGCGCGTCACGGCATAGCGCGCGCGGCGGAATCGCGGCACCAAACCCCTGCACGAGCTGCGTCGGGAATATCGCTGACGCCGTTAACCTCGGCTCGCGCCGCGGCATTCCGAGAGCGAGGTCATCTGTTAAGTTTGCAGCGACGAGGTTCCCGCCGGGGGTTGACAGGACTGGCTGGCGATCGAACTTCGCCGCGAACGCAACCGTTAAACTATGCCGGCTCGCCGGAGCCGACTTATTGTCCGCCAACAGGAGGACGATCGCGGCAACGGCGGCCGCTGCAACGAGTGCGGGCGCCAGTGCCGTCGCGTAGCTTCTCGCATGCGCACTGATCCTACAAAGCGGGGCAACGTCAGGTTTCTCCCTGGGAGCAAATCGCGAATTGCTGCCGATGCTGAAGAAAGAGCTAGTCAGGTGTGGTCGGCACATGTCGGTCGCTGCGGACGGGCGCATAACGCTCATACGCAGCGCTACGGTAGCATAAAACCCACCGCGCTACTGAAACGTTCCCCAAAAGGGGAAACTGCGGCCGAAAAAGGAACCACCGGCCCTGCTTTGGCAGGGCCGGTGGCAACTGACAGGTTTGCCTCGCCCGCAGCCTGATGCCGCGGAGCGAACCACGTGATTAGCGGCCGAGGCGCTCCAAAGCTTCCATCGAGCAGAAGTCGCCGAAGAGGCGTGCGTTGTCGATGTCGGCATGGTAGCCGCCCGGCACTTCCATCGCGTAGTAGAAGCGCGACATCCGGTTGCTCTGGAGATCGTGCGCATGGACGTGCGTCCAGCTCCAGAAGTGCTCCGGCACACCGCTCTTCCACGCCATCCCGGGCTTACGCTGGTAGTAGTCGAAGCCACCTTCCCACTGCTTCCACATCTTGCCCTGACGGTCGTAGCTGATCATGGTCAGCGGGCACAGCGTGGCGCCATGGTACCAGATGCGCTTCTTGCTGATGGGCGCGCGCGGATAGGAAACCGGCTCCATCTCGACCACGTACGCCTCGGGCACCAACTCCATGCGGGTCCGCCAGTACTTCACGCCGCTCTTGCCGCCGCAGGTCTTGTGGATCCAGTTGGGCTGGTCGAGGTCGGCGCAATGATGCGCGCAGGTAAGCACCGGGCCCTTGCCGACCAGCTTGAAGTTACCCCAGGTCAGCAGCGGGTCGCCCGCCATCCAGTACTCGGTGACGAAGAATGTGTTGCCCGGGAATTGAGGCTCGAAGCGCTGGTCAACCGGGAAGGAGCGCACGCGCTTGGTCGTCGGCGAGTAGATGTAATAGCCGGGCAGTTTGTGCTGGTCGTACGCCCAAACCTGCAGAATGCCGGTGCCGGCAACGTCGCCGGGGGCGGTCACCGTGCCGCCCAGGATGCGGATCTGATTCTCGTGGCCTGGCATGTACGGATGCGGATCGAGAGTCAGACGGCCAACGGTCTGCCACTCGACATAGTAGGAGCCGTACTGATACTCGATGTTGCCGTCGGCGTCGGTGTCCCAGTCGAGCACCGGGTGCGCCTGGGTGTCGTGCTTGCCCCAGCTAAGGGTGTTAGCCCACAGCACTTCCTGGGCCGACTTCGGCTCGGGGAAGGGGTTGCCGCCGATCCAGGGTTTGCCGTCGAGCGTGTAAACGTTGCCGTCGGGGAAGATCTTGTGCTTGCCCTTATTGGCCAACGTCGCCTGCAGGAAGGGCATCGGCGTAAGCTTGGTGACATCGGTCTCGGTAGGCGCGAGGTCAACCAGGCGGCCGTCGTGCTTTATCTGCCAGTAGGCGGCGGGATCGAGCAGGTCCTTGACGATGTCAACGTTTTCGGCGCTGAGCACGTCGCCCGGTTTGAGCTTGCCCTTGGTGTAGGCCTCGATCGACAGCAGTTCGGCGGGATAGGCCTTTTCGAGGCTGCCGTGATTGCCGACCACCTGCATCAACGGCGCCAGCACGCCCGCAGCCATAACGCCTTTGCTGACCTGTTCGAGGAAGTGGCGCCGCGTCCATCCCTCGGGGTACTTGATTAGATGCATGCCTCGTCGCTCCTTATTGGGGGGATCCGCCCAATCGTTGCTCGCCTAATATCTGGCATCAGCCCTGCTTAGTTGCAAGAGCCGGCGGGGGAGGCGGGCTGAGCCCCGCCTCCCGGCCGTTCCAACGTTACGTGCGCTACATCTTGTACACGGCGCGCAGATATACCGCGTCAATCCAACTGAACGAACCCAGCTTGGAACCCACGTGCTTGGTGGTGTCCACCACCGTGCCTTCGTCGAAGTTCCAGTAGATGTCGTACTCCTGGGACGAAGTTGGCTTGTAGGTGACCGCCGGCTGCAGGAACCAGTTGCCGCCCACGTTGGTGTCACAGATCGCCGTCATCGCGAGCGACCAGATGTTGGCCGGCAGCGGCTGCGTGGCCGAGAGCACCACGGTGTTGATACTATGGTGCCCGGCGCTGGGCATGTAAACGAAGCTCACCGGTGCGTGACGGCTTTCGTAGTTGTACTCGCCAAGCAGATAGACGGAGGGGAAGTGCTGCGTCCAGCGCCAGTACTTCTCCATGTCGAGCGTCATGTTGAGGTCGCCGATTTTGGTCGGTTTGCCGGTGATAAGCACCGTTCTGCTCCCGGTGAAGGATGCATGCGGCGTGTACGCGACCGAGTAGTGAAAAATGTCGCCGGCGAGGAGCCCGCCGCCCGGGAAGTCGAGACTGGCCGGCATCGTGTACGAGATCGAGCCGCCGTAGATGAACTCGCGTGAGAAACGCCGCTGGAGCATGAAATCACGCGGCGTGGGATCGCCCGGGAACAGGAATGGAATGCCGGTCTGGGGATCGGCCGGGAACGGGTTGGCGACCGGCGCCAGCGAGAACCAGCCCACGTGGTCGGGCGTGCTGTAGAAGTTGGCGCTGAGGTCAAACCCGTAGGCCGTGGTGGTCACGACGGCGCCATAGACGATCTTGTTGCGCGCGCGCCGAAGGTTGCCGTAGTCGCCGATCTTTTCAAAGGCCGGCACGTCGTTCATTTGCGAGCCCAGGCCGATGAAGTAGTCGGGTTGGAAGTCCGGGCTGATAAATCCGGTCAGCAGCGAGTTGCTCAGATTGCCGTCGAGCATGTCCGGGAGCTGGTACGACAGCTTGGCCGTCCACTCGCCGATCCGCATGTCGGAGTATTCGAGCGACGCTATTTCGAAGCTGTTGAACTTGGTGAAGTCGAGCGAATCGACCTGGTCGAGCGTTTGCACACCCAGCTCCTCGCCGTACACCACCTGCTGCTTGCCCAGGCGCAGCGCCCATGGGCCCTTGCGCAGGTCGATATACGCCTCGGCGGCGTCGGCTTCGTATTCGTGCTCGCTGATGCGCGCCGACCAACCGTCGCCGGGATAGTGCGCGACGCCTGGGGTGGAGTAGGTCCCCTGACCGACTTCGTAGACCCGCGGGCCGTTGATGAACTGCGCAAGATCCGCCCAGTAGCGGCCGTGGATGTAAACATCGGCGTTATCCACAAACAGAGCCTGGGCCGTATCGTTGTTGAGGCGATAGGTGATTAGCGGGTCGGCCCGCAGCACGCCGGCCTGGATGACGTCGCCGTTGGTCGAGAGTGCCTGGCCGCTGCCTGGAATGTTGTTATTGTTATTGTTGCGGTTGTCCTCTCCCGCGGTATGGAATCCCCAGTCGGTCTCGAGAGAGGTTTGTACCTTGAGATGGCCGCCCGGCACGTCAGTGTCAATCTGCGCCTGGGCCCGGGTACCGACGCACAGCGCCAACCCCGCCGCCATAGCCAATGCAGTTCGTAGCTTGAATCTGTCTGGCTTCCTCATTAATCGGCTCCTCCTCTTTACGCTCCCCTGTTCGCCCCGGACCTCGGTATCGAGCAACCCCCGCACAAGGAACCGAGGGCGGTTTTACCCCTTCGCCGTGCAGCCGCCCCCCAGCCTGCACGGATAGAGGGGATGAATCAATGGCTCATGAGCTTCACCCTGCCCAGGAATTTGGGCTTTATGAACACCGCCTCGATCGGCAGCACGATCATCGCCAGTATGCAGTTGAATGCCATCACCAGCGCCAGCATCAGTCCCATGTCGGCGAGGAAGCGCAGGTCGGAGAGAAAATACCACGGCAGCACGCCGACGATCATAGTGAAGGCCACGAAGAAGGTCGCTTCGCCAGTGGTCAGGATCGCGCGGATCACCGCGCCCTGCACGTCGCCGTCGTTCACCCGCTGATACTCGTCGCACATCCGGCTGACCAGGTAGATGCCGTAGTCGATACCCACGCCCAGCCCGACCGCTACCACCGGCAGCGTATTGACGTCGAGTCCCAGGCCGCGCAGATACATCACCGCGTCGGTCGAGAACTGCGCAAAGGCCAGCGGCACCAGTAGCATCAGCGCGGCCACTGCCGAGTAGTAAGTCATCACGCACATCAGGAAGATGGTGGCGAGCAGGTAAACCAGGATGCGCCAGTTGTACTCGGTCACCACCTGGTCCATCGCGTACTGAAGCGCAACCGAACCCGCGGCCAGCCGAATGCGGAAGACCTTGGAAGGCTCGCGCTGGATCGAGGCGAGCGCCTTATGCACCGCCTCCATCGCTCTCTCGACCGTCGAGCTGCGCAGGTCCTTGTACCACAGGATAACGTCGCCGCTCTTCATGTCGGCCTTGGCCAGCTGCGCGACGTCCTCCAGGCTGTGCCCGGTGAGCGTCCAGAAGAGGTCGGTGGCCACGTCGCGCTCTTTGAGATCGACCGGCAACCACCCTGGATTGCCGCCGCGCAGCAGACGGTTGGTCTGCGGCAGATAGTCGGCGATGGAAAGGGTTGCCTGCGCGCCCCGCATCGCCTCGATATTGCGCTGGAACTGCTGCATCGCGATGAAGCTTTCGGGGTACTTCAGCGCGTGCGGGACCTTGCCCTCCCACACGACGTTGAGCGTCACCGTGCCGGCCAGGTTCTTGTTGATCTGCCCCTCGGCAATATTGAACTCATTGTTGGGCCACAACAGCGGGCTGCCGGTGGCGACGTTGCCCACCTGGCGCTGCGAGGACAGGTACAGCACCCCAACTCCAGCTATCAGCAGGACGACCAGCGTCCCCACCCGCCAGCCCGGCGCCACCAGCTTGGCCACCGCGGCTTGGATTGGCTCGATGGTGTGCGTACTGACCGAATGCACTTCGTGCGTGATGAACACACTCACGTCCTTAGGCGGCGGCAGCACTGCCAGCAGGCAGGGAGTGAGCATTACTACTCCCGGGATTAGCAGCAGCGACCAGGTGCCGCACAGCACACCAAGCTTCTGAATGATCGGAATCGGCGCCAGGCAAATCATGTAAAGGCCGGCGACGTCACACATGATACCGAGGCAGGCAGGCGCGAACATCGAGGACAGCGCTTTGCCCGCGGCGTCGACCTTGTCGTGGACCTCGTAGAGGATCTCGTAATAGCGCCGCGTCATCTGGAGCGAATGGCTGAGCGCGCGCGCCATCAGCAGCACCGGCACGACCAGGGTCAGCGGCTCGAGGTTGAGCCCCATCCAGCCGCCCGCACCGACGCCCCAGATGGTCGAGAGCAAGCAGGCGATAAGCGGAGTCGCGGCGCCGGCGAAGCTGCGCATGTAATCGATATGCGCGACCGTGATGAGCGCAAAGGAAAGCAAGAAGATCCACGCCGCCTGGGTGCCGTAATGATAGACCCAGCCGATCAGCATCACCCGGCCCGCCGGGTAGTACTCGATGTTGGGCGCGGCCTCCTTGGCCAGCATCTCGTGTACGCGGTTAAAGATGAGGTTGTAGTCGATGCCTTTCTCGTGAAAGCCGGCGGTTATCAGGGTGGCCTTCTCGTCGGGCGACACCAGGATGCCCATCACCCCCTGCGCCACGCGCGCCTTATTGCGCACGTCGAGCGCGCCCGCCTCGGTTTTGGGCGGCAGGTCGGGCATCACTGGGAACGACTCGGCGCCCTCGGGCGTCGCGCGCGTTACGCGTACCTTGCTCGAGGCGATCGAGGTGATGGTGACGTGGTCGATATTGGGGATGAGGTCGATCTCGCGGGTCAGGCGCCAGATGCGGGCCAGGGTGTCCGGTGTATAGATGGTGCCGTCCTTGACCTTGGCCAGAATCTGGACGTTGAGCGGGGCCGAGAACTGAGCGTACTGCTTGAAGGTGTCGATGATCGAGCTGTTTTTGGGCAGGAGGTCGGAAAAGTAAGTCCGAAACTCCATCCGCGTGCTGCCGTAGGCGAAGAACGCGGTCAACAGAGCACACAGGATGATGTAGCCCCAACGGTGACGGATCAAAAAATGCGCGGTGCGCTCTCCAGCGGACGCCATGTTACTTAATCTCCCCCTGCCAGACGGCCGCAGGGCCAGCGAGCAACAGCGCATCGGCGTCCACCTGCGTCGCCGACGCGATCCAGTCCAGCCGTATCCCCGGGATCTCGAGGGGCTGCCATGACCATTGCTCCCCCTGACGGCTACCAACCATCAGAAAGCCGCTGCTGGTTCCAACGAGGCGGCCGTCGGAGGTGCAGGTTGCGCCGAAGAGGTCGGGCTTGCCCGGCACCGTCGTCATCTTCCAGTCGCCGTCGCCCTGTTTGACCGCAAAGACGCCCTGCTGGCCTACCGCCTCGACCGCGCCCGCACAGTTGGTCACCGCGAAGAGCGCGGGTGAGACCGGTCCGGTCTCGCTGGCGCCGATGGCGCTGGCGGCTTCCGAGGCCGCGCTGGGCGTAGGCGTGGCCTTAGCGTGCTCGCCGCCGAGCTGGCTGAGGTCGCGCACGTCGGTGGCCGCGCCGCCCTTGATCGTCACCACGGTCTCGTTTTCGCCCACCGCCATCGCCGTGGTGTCATTCACGAAGAGTACGCCGTACAGATGCGGGGTGGCCGCGCCGCTCCACGGCGCGTTTATCTGATGCCAGTCCTTGGAGCCGGCCGGGCGATCGAGGATCGCGCCGAACGAGCCAACCGCGATAAACTCGCCCTTGGGGCTGGCCGCTACCGCGAACAGCCGCTCGGTGGTGCCGACGTCGTGACGGGTCCAGGTGTCATAGTGCCCGCTCACCTCATACAGCGCGCCCTGCTGGCCAACCGCGACCCCATCGCCGTCGGGAGCAAAGGCGATTCCGAGCATCGCCATCCCGCCTGTGTCCGAAGCCGTTTTCCATTGCGCCTGCGCACTCTTTTTGACGATGATCCCGAAGCTGCCCGCGGCCCAGATTTCCTGACCACGGGTCGCGATATGGAACACCATGTCGTGGGGCGTGCCGAGCCATGACGGCACGATCTTGAGGACTGCCGCAGCGGCCGCATTCGACAGCCAGAACGCCGGCACGAGCAGCGCCAGCGCTGCTGCTGGAAACTTAACTCGCATTCTTTCTTCCTCGGTTGCGGCCCCGAATACCCCCGCTCGGGGTCCGCATCAATCCGCGTGCCTATATCAGAGCGCGTTCGCCCGGGTCAATCGCCAGCGCACCAGGTCCCCCAACCAGGTCCCCCAATATGTCAAGCGCCAGCGCGCCCAAGTCCCCCAATATCGCAAGCTCTTGGCATCCGCGCACCCTTCTGGTAGCGCGGGAACGCGCCGCGCAAGCAATATACTGCCATAGCGCCGGATGCAAGCGTCGTTGCACCATGACGAACGGGCGGTGAAATTTGGCGCGCGGCGCAGCCTTTTCGCGGCCTACTTGCGCGCTGCCGCGCGCTTCTGATACGTCGCGCATCCATACCATCATCACCCGCGGGCCTTTCGGGGGAGAGGGCCGCCAGCAAAGGCGAGAGAATGAGGAACATCTGCAACCGACACCCCCGGACCGCGTCGGGCCGGGTACTCCGCTTCCGTGTATCCGTCTTGTGCGCCACGGCGCTCGCAATCGGCCTACTCGGGTCGGTCTCTGCCAGCGCCGGCGGGTTCACCCTGACCGGACGCATCGATCCCGCCCGCCAGTACCACAGCGCCACGCTGCTGCCCAACGGCAAGGTGCTCGTCGCCGGCGGCTATGGCAGCGGCGGCGTCGGATGGCTGATCGATTCGCAGCTTTACGATCCGGGCAAGGGCGAGTTCGAAACCACCGGCCGGCTCGCCACGCGGCGTGACGCGCACACGGCCACGCTGCTGCCCAACGGCAAGGTGCTCGTCGCCGGCGGCGAGGAGGTCAACGAATCCGGCTTCTCGGTCCTACTGAGCACCGCCGAGCTTTACGATCCCGCGCGCGGGGTGTTCGCGCCGACGGGCTCGATGGTGACCGGGCGCGAGCTGCACACGGCCACGCTGCTGCGCGACGGCAAAGTGCTGGTGGTCGGCGGTGAGGACGCCAAAGGCTTGGCGCTGGCCAGTGCCGAAACCTACGATCCCGCGATCGGCGCCTTCATCGCGACCGGCAGCCTCAACGTCGGGCGCTACGGCCATAGCGCGACGCTGCTGCCCGACGGGCGCGTGTTGATCGCGGGTGGCGAGCGCATCGACGACGACGGCTTCGATATCGCGCTGAGCAGCGCGGAAATCTACGATCCTACGACCGGCCGCTTTCATCCGACCGGCAACATGAGGGTCGCCCGCAAGCATGACACCGCGACCCTGCTCAACAACGGCGAGGTGTTGATCGCGGGCGGCGAGGACAATAACGGCCATGCGCTCCAGAGCGCCGAGCTCTACGATCCCTCAACCGGGCGCTTCCGTCTGACGGGTCAGATGCTCAGTCCGCACGACAGCCACGCCGCTGCGCTGCTCAGCGATGGGCGAGTACTGATTGCGGGCGGCTTCGGCGGCGCGGTCGGGGTCACCAGGGAGGCTGAGCTGTACAACCCGGCCAGCGGCGGCTTCGAGTCCACCGGCAGCATGCACGAGGCGCGCGAGTACTTTACAGCCACGCGGATGTCAGACGGTCGGGTGCTGATCGTCGGCGGCTTCGGTTTCAACGCCGCCACCGGCTTCGACGTCGTCGGCCCATGCGAAATCTATTCGCCGTAAAGCAATCCGGAATACGGTGCCGCGTTACGGTTTGGGGGTGGCGGCGGGAGAAGCTGCTTGGCGCGCGCGGCGCCATTCGTGCTTCGCCGCTTCGTCGCGCTCGGCCGCCTCGGTCATCCGGCGCGCCGCCCGCTTGCCCAGCGCCTGCGTATGCCACTGGGGCTTGGCGATCTCGACCCACTGCCCGTGGCGCAGCGCGTACGTGAAGAGCAGGTATTTGATCTTGCCGGTGGCGATTCCCTTGGTGATCTCGCCCCGGTCGGGGACGTACTCAGCGCCGCCGACCTTGGCGTGTATGACATACTCGCCGCCGGTGCCGCGGCTCGGCATGTACTCGAAGCGCGAATCGAAATCGACGTAGGGTTTGCCGTCGGAGTGCTTTTCGTCCTCGGCGCCGAGGTAGAAGGCGAGTTGGTCGGAGAGCTTGTCGTTGAGCGCCTGGTATTGGGCGGGCGTCAGCGTCTGCGCGGCGAGGGTGCGAGGCGTCCCGAAGGCTGCGGCACGCATCGGCGCCGCGAGCGTCATCAGTCCGATCAGCGCCATGCCGAGGGCCGACGCGACCAATCCGCAGGGGCCGCCGCTGCTCACTGCTCGGCCTCGGTAATCTGGCGCCCGAAGGCGGCCAGGTTGCCCTGCCATTGCGCGCCCAGTGCAAGGATCAGCACCTGCTCGTTGATGTGCACGTTCTGGGTCAGACTGCGCATCCCGCCGCCGCCTGCCGCCGCGAGCATCTTATAGGTCTCGCGCGTGTCCTGATAAAACTCGGCCAGCGGCGAGATCGACTCGCCCGGCGGACGTCCCTTGTGGGTCTTGAGCCAGAACTCGCGCTCGTAGCGCTCGTGTTCCTCGGCCGATACGTCGATAGTGTTGAAGGTGCCGTCCTCGGCGCGGAACTTGCGGATTAGCCCGAGCAAGGGGCCGAAGTCCTGATTCTGCGGCGGTGAATCGCCGACCAGCACGATCACCTTCTTGGCGTACGGCTTCCAGTTCATCTGGTTGACCGCGGTCACGCACGCGCCGTAAACGTCGCCCTGCGAACCCCGATGGCCGCGGGTGCTGATGCTCTCGAGGAAGGCCTCGAGGCGGTGGCTCGAGATCGTCAGCGGTTGGATATCCATACGTTCGTTGTGGCCGCCGAAGACCACGATGCCGATGCGGGCGACGGGGACCAGACGATGGATCGCCGCGATCAGCTCGTCCATCCGGTCGCGCACATCGTTGAGGATGAGGTCCATCGTGCCGGTGTCGTCGATCACCAGCACGATGTCGAGTCCCTTGCGCCGCAGCTCGCCGATAAAACCGCCGAAGCCGGCGCCGATTCCCGGCCCGTAGCCCGCGCCCATTCCGCCGCCGCGCCCGATGCCGACGCCGCCGGTGGAAACATCGCGGACGTATTGCTTGGCGGTCTGGACCGCAGTGCGCGAACTCTGCGCGATACTCGGCGCAACCAGCTGCGGCAGTTCGTCGGGCACCGAGAGGTCGGGCATGTCGAGGTCGCGCAGCTCGTCGTGATTGGCGCCGCCGCCGCCTCCGGCCTGCAGGCTGACCATGATCAGGTTGCGCGCGTTCTGCACTTTGACGGTGGCGACCAGCACCAGCAACAGGATCACGTGGAGAGCGATCGAGAGCGGGAACGGTCCGACCATAAAGCGCAGCGCGTCGCGTACGCTGTGGCCTTCCTCGTCGATGCGGGTGGCGTCCTCTTCGAGCAAGCCGCCGCCGGAAGGCCGTGCGCAGGCGCGCCGGCCGCTCATCAGGCGATTCAGTATGTAGGCGACGACGCCGATCGAAATCGCGATCAGAATGACGACAACGGCAGTCAGCATGAAGAGAAGATGTCCCCGTTCAAAAATTCCGCGCCGGCGCCGCGTTCAACGCTATCAGGAACCGCCCCCGCCCGCATCCGGCCGTCGCGGCTGGCGTCTGCCCGCTCGCCGCGCCCCTCGGCCGCCGTCTCCCCCAAAAGCGTTCGGCGATAATAGGCGCAGAGCTCTGAGCCAGACAACAGGCGGTCCTCCAGCGGCGCGGCAGGGTCGTCCGGCTTGCAAGCGAGCCGCCATCAGAACGATCATTGGCGCGAACCTCGACGTAACAGCGGCGCTGCGGCGGCGGCGCGCCGAAACAGGCGCCGCGCCGGATCGGAGGACGTCATGCTCGACTTGATAGTTCGCGGCGGCCAGGTCGTGACTCCCCACGGGGTTGGGCGTTGGGACATCGGCGTGCAGGGCGAAAAGATCGTCTCGGTCGGAGTCGAAGACCAGCGGGCCGCGGCCGGCCGCATCATCGACGCGCGCGGCAAGATCATCGTGCCCGGTGGGGTCGAGCCGCACGCCCATCTGGCCAGCCTTATCGGGATGCGTCCGGAAGGACGGCTGTTCACACTCGGTCCCGAGGAGGACACGGTGGGGATGGCGTTCGGCGGCACGACCACCCACATCGATTTTTGCTTCGTCCATCCCGCAACCGACATCCCGACCGCGCTGGGGCGGCGGCTCGAGCGCTGGAAGGGCAAATCCTTCGTCGATTACTCGTTCCACCTCGCGCTCGGCGGCGCGCTGCCGCTCAGGATTTTCGACCAGATCGGCGACGCCATCCGCGACGGCTTCCCGAGCTTCAAGGTCTTCACCGCCGAGATTCTGCCGCCCCATCCAAAGCGCCTGCCGTTCCGTCTGGACTACGGGCGGATGCAGCTGGCGATGGAGAAGATCGCCAAGGACGGCGGTATCATGACCGTCCACGCCGAGGACCACGACCTCGTCCAGTTCAACTACGAGCGCTTCATGGCCGAGGGCCGCACCGACGGCGCAAACCTCGCGCTCGTCCACACCAAACTCAGCGAGCAGCTATCGTTCCGGCACACCATCCAGCTCGCCGCCGCAACCGGCGCTGCTGTGTACTTCGTCCACACCTCGGCGCGCGAAGGGGTCGAGGCAGTGGTCGAGGCGCGCGCCCATCGGCTGCCGATCTACGCCGAGACGCTCCATCACTACGCCCTGTTCAACGCCGACGACTATCGCAAGCCACGCGGCTTCTGCTACCACACCTATCCTTCGCTCAAGTTCCCTGAGGACCAGGCCGCGCTCTGGGAGGGGCTGGTGCGCGATGGCATCTCGACGACCGCCACCGACGAGTATCCGACTTCCCTTGAAGTAAAACTTGAAGGCAAGCGGATCGACGACGTCACCGGCGGCAACCTTGGCGCGGAGGCGCGGATGGGGATCGTGTACACCGAGGGCGTGGTCAGGCGCGGGATGACGCTGGAGCGCTTCGCCGAAGTGACCTCGACCAACGCCGCGCGCATTATGGGGCTGTATCCGCGTAAAGGCGCGATCGCGCCGGGCAGCGACGCCGACCTCTGCGTGATCGACCCGGCGATTTCGCGGCGCCTGACCCGCGGAGATTTCCACGTCAGCGACTACAGCCCGTGGGAGGAGTGGGAGGTCAAAGGGTGGCCGGTGATGACGGTGCTGCGCGGCAAGGTGATTGTCGAAAACGGCAAGCTGAACATCGGCGAAGGCTACGGGCAGTTGGTCCCGCGCAAGATCGATCCGGTAATCCTGCGCCGTCCGGCGAGCTGATATCCGGCTCGCCCGCGCGAATCGTCTAATAAAGTGTTGCCTTAAATTACCAGCGAAGAGGTAGCTGAATGGCGTACGAGACTTTCATCGTCGAGCGCGACGGCGCGATTGCGACCGTCTATTTCAACCGCCCCGACAAGCTCAACCCGATAAACGGCGCGGTGCTGCGCGACATGCTGGCGGTTGCGCGCGAACTCCAGGACGACGAGCAGTCGCGCGTCGTTATCCTGACCGGCAAGGGGCGTTCGTTCTGCGCCGGCGCCGACATCGCCGGGATGACCGCGGATGCCGGGCCGGAAAAGCAACGCGGGCGCACCGACGCCGCGCGGTTGCGGATGGCGAAGACGGGATGGCGCCTGATGGAGGAGTGGGAGCGCCTCGACCAGATAACGATCGCTGCGATCAACGGCTTCACGGTCGGTGGCGGATTGTCGCTCGCGATGGCCTGCGACTTCCGCATCGCGGCCGCTGGCGCGCGCATCTGGATCCCAGAGGTCGCGCTTGGCGTGCCGTACATGTGGGGCTCCGTAACGCGGCTCGCCAACCTGGTCGGGACGGCGAAGGCGAAGGAATTGATCATGACCTGCGATGAAATCACGGGCGAGCAGGCGGCGACGATCGGCCTCGTCAACCAGGCCGTCGCGCCCGAGCGCCTGATGGAGGCCGCGCGCCAGTTTGCCGCCAAGCTGCTGAGCAAGCCGCCAATGGCGCTTAGGCGGACCAAGGAATTCTTCAAGGCACTCGGCAATAGCCGCCTTGGCGACATCACCTACGCCGACGCGTACCTGGGGCTCGCATGCTTTGCGAGCGAGGACATGCGCGAGGCGATGGAGGTATTCAAGGAGAAGCGTCCCGGCCGGTACGCCGACCGCTGACCCGATGGCGCTCACGATCCGGTTTGCCGCTCCGGCCGACGCGGAGCTAATCCTGCACTTTATCCGCGGCCTGGCCGAATACGAGCGTCAGCCCGATGCGGTGCGGGCGTCGGCCGCCTCGCTGCGCGCGCAGATGGAGGCGGCGGACCCACCCTTCGAATGCCTGATCGCCGAGCGCGACGGCGAGCCCGCGGGTTTTGCGCTCTTCTTCCGCAACTACAGCACGTGGAGCGGAAGGCCGGGGCTCTATCTGGAGGACCTGTTCGTCAGCGAGCCGCATCGCGGTCATGGCGTCGGCAAGGCGCTGCTCAAGCGGCTCGCCGCGATCGCGCTGGAGCGTGGATGGGCGCGGATGGAATGGGCTGTGCTGGACTGGAATACCGCGGCGCAGGGGTTCTATCGTGCGCTCGGAGCCTTTCCCAAGGATGAATGGACGGTGTGGCGGCTCGACGGGGCAGCGCTCGCCAGCGTCGCCCGCGGTTGAACTTCGCGCCGGCCTAAGCCGCTCACGCTACCCGGCCTGCCCTACACCGGGCGGTTCGCGGAGCCGAAGGGCGTCGCGCTGAGGTGCGCTCGCAGGTCATCAACCGCTGCGTCGGCGAGCCGGCGCGCCGAACGCTCGGCCTCGGCGCCCATCCGCACCAGCCGCGTCAGCGTGCGTCGCGCGCGCATCGCGTTGCGCACCGCCCGCTGCCCCATCGGATCGTAGCGGCACGCCGCCGCGTCCGCGCCGCGGTCGAGCAGGCCCGCGATCGCCGAGCACGCGGCGGCAGAGAAAACCTCCACGTCGTGGCGCTCGCCGCTGTGCGCATGGGTCATCCCGATCGCGCTCATCACGCGATGCCATTCGCGGATGCGACGCAGCCCGCCTTCGAAAATCCGCTTCTGCGCGCGGAAGGGCAGCAGCGGCGAGTCGATTTGCCGGCTGAGCGCCGCGTCGACGCGGCGAAAGTCGGTCGCTATCACTTTGACCAGCAGTTCGCGATACGAGCCGTCAAGCATCGCGTCGAACCGCGCTTCGGTCAGGATGTGGCTTGCGATCGCGGAGTCGAAGCGCCCGATATAGCGCGCGGGCAGGAAAAAGTTGTGCGCGACCACGTCGGCGCCGAGATGGGCGAGGTAGCCCAGCGCGAAGGCGCGCTGCTCGTCGTCGCGCGCGGCGGCGAGCAGGCGGAAGCCGGTCGGCCAGTTGTGCGAATGGCGACGCAGGCGGCTTTGAAGCCGGCGGCCCTGCACGATGTCCGGCGCCAGCGAGCCGTACAGGAACGTCTCCGGCATCGAGAGCAGCACGGCTTGAAGCGGATGTTCGGGGGTGATAACGCTCGCAAGCACTTGCACGCCGAGGGCGATGTGGGTGACCGGCCCCCAGGCGTACGCCGGCTCGGCGCCGAGCAAGATGAAGCCGATGGTAAGGCCGACTATGCTTGCGAGGAACATCGCCGCGCCCGCGTCCATCGCGGGCGGCCTCCTCTGATGTTATGGGCCGCGACTTGATGGCGCCAGAGCGCCGCCTGCTGCTCGACTCGGTGCGCGACTATCTCGCGCAGCTCGCCGAAGAGGGACTCGAAGGACTTCCGGCCGGCGTGCCGGCGTGCGCAGGCAGTGGCGTCGCGCCGGCTTCCCCATCGGCGCCAGTGCCGCCGCGACTTGCGCAGAGCGCGCGCGCGGCAGCGCCCGCCGTCGTCGCCGCGCCGCCGTCGGTTGGGCGCGCCGCTCCGCCGGCGCTCTCGCGTCCGACGCCGGTCGTTGGCGAGCTGCTTTCGCGCTATCCGGGTTTGGAAAAGACGGACACGCTGGAGGCGCTGCGCGAGTTCATCGGCGAGTGCAAACGATGCAAGCTCGCGCCTTTGCGCACCCATCTTGTGTTCGGCGTCGGCAACCCGCGCGCGGAGCTGATGTTCGTCGGCGAGGCGCCGGGCGCCGACGAAGACGCGCGCGGCGAGCCGTTCGTCGGCCGCGCGGGACAACTGCTGACCGACATCATCGAGCGCGGGATGGGCCTGAGGCGCTCCGACGTTTATATCTGCAACGTCATTAAGTGTCGCCCGCCCGACAACCGCAACCCCGAGCCCGACGAGGTCGCCGCCTGCGAGCCGTTCCTGATGCGGCAGATCGATCTGGTCCGCCCACGCGCGATCGTGGGGCTCGGCACTTTCGCGGTGCAGGCGCTGCTCAAAGTCAAGACGCCGATCAGCCGGTTGCGCGGCGTGTGGCAGGAAGTGCGGGGGATCCGGATGATGCCGACGTTCCATCCGGCCTACCTGCTGCGCAGCCCCGCCGAGAAGCGCGTCGTATGGCAGGATATCCAGGAAGTGATGAAGCTGCTCGGGCTGAAGCCGCCGCTGCGCGGCCGTGGCGCGTGAGGCCCGCGCGGAGCGAGCGCGGGCCATCGTGGTCGAGTGCCGCATGCGCGCTCGCGATCCTGTGCGCGCTCGTTGGCGGCTCGCCGGATGCGCGCGCGAGCCACGCTTCGCGCAAAGCGTCGAAGGCGGCGGGCGCCCAAGCAGTGACACAGAGCGGCGTCCCCGCGAATTCCGGCGGGGCGGCCGCGCCGGCCGCGTGGGTCGAGTTGATCAAGATCGACGGCTCGATCAATCCCGCCGTTGCCGCCTACCTCGAAGACGCTATCGAGCACGCCAGCTCCGAAGGCGCGGCCGCGCTGGTGGTCCAGCTCGACACGCCGGGCGGACTGCTCAGCTCCGCCCGGCGCATGGTCAAGGACCTGCTCAACGCGCCGCTGCCCACGATGGTGTACGTCGCGCCGTCCGGCGCGAGCGCGGCCTCCGCCGGCACGCTGATAACCGAGGCGGCGGCGATCGCCGCGATGGCGCCCGGGACCACGATCGGTGCCGCCCACCCGGTGAGCGAGAGCGGCGGCGAGATCAAGGGCGCGATGGGCGAGAAGATCGAGAATTTCACCGCCTCGCTCGCCCGCAGTATCGCGCGCGACCGCGGACGCAACGAGCAATGGGTGGAGGAGGCGGTGCGCAAGAGCTCCGCGCTGAGCGAGGACGAGGCGCTCAAGCGCCACGTTATCGACCTCGTCGCGCCCGACCTGCGAAGCCTGCTGGTGCAGGCGTCAGGGCGCGAGGTACGGGTCGGCAATCGCACGGTCAAGCTCGCGCTCGCCGATGCCGCGATCCATCGCGCGCGGATGACGCTTGCGCAGCGCCTGCTCAACACGTTGG
Source organism: Candidatus Binataceae bacterium (assembly GCA_035650475.1). Taxonomy (NCBI): domain Bacteria; phylum Candidatus Binatota; class Binatia (SeqCode); order Binatales (SeqCode); family Binataceae (SeqCode); species Binataceae bacterium (SeqCode). Next base: position 982,126 of record DASRHP010000012.1, on the reverse strand, counting down.
CCGATCCGAACCTGGTCTATCTGCTGCTGATGGCCGGGATCGTCGGGCTGTATTTTGAATTCGCCCATCCGGGCGTCTATCTGCCGGGGGTGGCGGGCGCGATCTGCCTGCTGCTGGCGCTCGGTTCGTTCGAGGTTCTGCCGATCAGCCTCGCAGGCCTCTTGCTCCTGCTGCTGGGGGTGGCATTGCTGATCGCGGAAGCGTTTGTGACCAGCTACGGCGTGCTCGCCGTGGGCGGCGTGACCGCCTTCGTGATCGGCTCGCTCCTGCTGATCGACAGTGCGCAGACCGACCTGCGGATCAACCGCGGGATGATTGCCGGCGCCGCGATCGCGATGAGCGCGATTATCGTCGGACTGGGATGGGTCGTGCTGCGCGAGCGGCGCCGCCATGCGCAGACTGGCAGCGAGGGCCTCCTCGGCGAAATCGGCGAGGTGCGCGAAGCGATTGCGCCCGGCGGCCACGGGCGGGTCTTCGTACACGGGGAGCATTGGCGGGCGGTGAGCGACGAGCCGCTCGGCGTGGGGACGCGCGCGCGGGTCACCGCAGTGCGCGGCCTTGAAATCGAAGTGCGGCGCGAGCCGGGGAGCGAATCGGGCAACTGAACGCAGGAGCGCGCGGCCGGACTGCGGCCGGGGGGAAACGACTATGGGGATAGCGTTGGGAGTGATCGTGGTAATCGGCGTGATCATCCTGCTCAGCGGGATCAGGGTGTACAACGAATACGAACGTGCGGTCGTCTTCCGGCTCGGCCGGTTGACGCCTTACCGCGGTCCGGGCGTGATTTTCGTCATCCCGATTGTCGAGCGCGCGGTGCGCGTCGATCTGCGCACGGTCACGCTTGACATCCCGCCCCAGGACGTAATCACGCGCGACAACGTCACGGTCAAAGTCAGCGCCGTGCTCTACTTCCGCGTGCTCGATCCGTCGCGCGCGGTGACCGAGGTCGCAAGCTACCTGTTCGCAACCACGCAGCTTGCACAGACCACGCTGCGCTCGGTCGGCGGCCAAACCGACCTCGACGATCTGCTCGCCCAGCGCGAGAAGCTCAACGCGCGCATCCAGGAGGTGGTCGATGCGCAGACCGAGCCGTGGGGAATCAAGGTCACCCTGGTCGAGCTCAAGAACATCGACCTGCCGCAGGACATGCAGCGCGCGATCGCGCGCCAGGCCGAGGCCGAGCGCGAACGACGGGCCAAGGTGATCGCCGCCGAGGGCGAGTTCCAGGCGGCGCAGCGGCTGGCCGAGGCGGCCGAGATCATGAGCAAGAGCCCGATCACGCTTCAGTTGCGCTATCTTCAGACTCTGGCCGAGATCGCAACCGAGAACAACTCGACCACGCTGTTCCCGATCCCGCTTGATCTGCTCGAGCCGTTCTACACAATGCGGCGCGCGGCCGCCGGCGCGGCGGCGGAGGGCACGGCCAAGCCCTGATCAGGGACTGTCGTTTCGCGATGGGTAAATTGATAATGGTTCGCCACGGCGAGAGCGAAGGCAATCGCGAACGCCGCTTTACCACCACACCGGACGCGCCGCTCACCGACCTCGGCCGCGAGCAGGCCGCGATGGCGGCGCGGCATATCGCGCGCCTGTTCAGGCCGCGCCTGGTAATCACCAGTCCCTACGCGCGGGCGCGCGAGACCGGCCGGATCATCGCCGATGCCCTGGGGTTGCCGACCGAAATCGAGCCCGGCCTCTACGAGCGCAATTTCGGCTATCTCAGGGGGCAGCCCTACGACGCCGTGCGTGACGATCCGACGTTCGATACCGAGAAGATGTGGCTATGGCGCCCCGAGGGCGGCGAGAGCTACGAGGACGTGCGCGCACGCGTTGCGCCGGTGCTCGAGCGGCTGGCGGCGCGCGCCGCTGACGGCGAACTCGTCGTCGTCAGCCATGGCGGCGTGATGCTGTGCTGTTGGGCGCACCTGACCGGCTGCTGGGAGAGCGCGCACGTCCCGCCCAACTGCGGAATCGTGCTCGTCGAGCACAGCGATGGACGCTTCCTGCATCCGCGGATCGTCGAGCCGCATCTGGTCGAGAGCTGACAACTTCGGCCCGCGCGTCAGTCGCCGCCGAGCGGACGGGCCATCGCGCGCAGCGCCGCCGGCATCCGGTGGCGCGGGTCGACGCCATAGGGCTGGGAATAGGCGCGCAGGCCGCATTTCTCGGGGCTCTACACACCGACATCGGCGCATGCGTCCGAAATCAATTCCAACTGGCACGAAGTCCTCTGCCAGCACCGCCAGCGCCGCCACGGCGAGCGCCCTGAGGGCCGTGCCCGCCGCAAGCCTGATGCACGAAATTGCAGATTTGCCGAAGCATCAATCGCTCGCGCGCGGTCAGAACGGAATGCGCCCGGAAAAAACGACGGCGTGGTTGTACGCCGGATGGTGCGTGACGGCGACCTGGTAGCCGGCTCCGAAAGTCAGGCCGAGCCGCTCGCGGACCGGGATGCGTCCGACGACGAGTCCGGGCGTCAGAAAAACCTGGTTCTTGCCCGCGTTCTCGCCGCGGGTGAACCAGGTGTAGTTGACCTCCAGTTCCGGCCAGAAATACGTGAGCACGTGGTACTGGAAGGCGGTGTTGTAGCTCAGCGGCATCGACAGCCGCTCCATCCCGCCGTTGGGAATCGCAACCCCCAGCGTGCTCTGGAAGTCGAAGGCGCCCCATCCTTTGCCGAACGCGATCGCCGGAGTGAAGACCGCATGGCGCGCGCTATTGCCGTCGGCACCGGTCGGAGCGCTGAAACCCATGAAGGCGGTCAGGAGGTAATTGCCGCTGTCCTCATTGGCGGACAGGATGCGGTACTTCACGAGAAAGGTTTCGTCAGCCCAGCCGTCGATGGGCGGCGCGACCGGTCGCTTGCCGTTCTTCTTTGCCTTGGGATGCGGGATGGAGCCGTTGTGCGCGATCCATCCGGGAACGCCGAGGATGACCTCGACGTTGTACCACGGGATCAATTCGAGCCCTTTGCTCGCGCCGAAGTTATCGAGCGCCGCGCCGTGCGCCTGCGCCTGCCATAACTGATCGTAGCGGTACTCCTGTTCGAGCCGCGGCGTGACCGTGACCAGCGGCGTAATCCAGTGCGGCTGTTCAGACTGAATGCGTGTGGCGCGCGGCATCCAGTCGGCGAAGTACTCCGCGACCGGCGCGAACAGCGACGGTTCCGCAGAAAGCGCCGGCGGGCTCGATGGGCTCTGCGCAGCGGCCCGCGATGCCGAGAGCACGATTACTGCGACGGCCGTGGCAACCAGACACGCGATGAGATTTGGTCGGGACGAATTTCGAACTTCCATAGCAGGCGTCATCTATGCCAATATTCAGGACAAATGACAAGTAAACTGGCGCAGGCAGAATCAAAGTCGGCGCTGCGGCGGGCGCGCATCGCTCGCGGCCTCGGTCAGAGCGAGCTTGCCCGCCGCGCCGGAATCTCGCGCCAGGCGCTGAGCGCGATCGAATCTGGGGCCTACCAGCCGGGCGTCGGGGTGGCGCTCGCCCTCGCGCGCGAACTCGGCGAAAGCGTCGAGGCGCTCTTCGGTGCGTCCGACTCGCAGACCCACCTGGAAGCCGCCTGGATCGGCGACGAGCGAGCGGAGGCGGGCGCGAGGCCGCACGGCGCGGTTGCGCTCGGACGCGTCGGCGGACGGCTGGTCGCGCAGCCCCAGCCGTCGCCCGCCTTGCGTCTGGCACCGGCGCCCGGCGTGCTTGAAGCCGTGCACGGACGGCGCGCCCGCGTAGCCGCGTTTCGCACGCCGGAAGAAATCGAAACGACGCTGCTGGTCGCGGGATGCGATCCGGCGGTCACGGTCCTTGCCGACTGGCTCGGACGCCAGCGTTCCGCCGCCGCGCTCGCGCCGATTGCGCGCTCCAGCCGCGCGGCGCTCGCCGCGCTGCTCGAAGGCCGCGTCCACGCCGCCGGCGTCCATCTGGGAGATCGAGGCGAGTCCTCGGCGGGGCGGGCCTCCGCGCCCGCTCGCGGCGAGTCCAGCGTTGGCGCCGTGCGCGAGGCGCTGGGGCGGCGGCACGCCTTGATGGTGAATTTCGCGCGGTGGGAGCTCGGACTCGGCGTGCGGCACGGCAATCCGCTGGCAATCCGCTCAGTCGCGGATCTCGCGCGGCCCGGCGTGCGGCTGGCCAACCGGGAGCCTGGCTCGGGCGCCCGGCTGATGTTGGACCGGACGCTGGCGGCGTTGAAGATCGCGCCGCGCCGAATTGCGGGCTACGCGCGCGAGTTTAGCGGCCATCTCGAAGTGGCCGCCGCAATCGCCGCGGGCGAGGCCGACACCGGCCCCACTTTGCGAGTGGCGGCCGCGGCATGGAATCTCGACTTCGTTCCGATTTGCGAAGAGCGCTACGATCTGGTGGTCCTGGAGCGTGATCTGCAGTCGGCGCCGGTGCGTGCGATGCTCGAAGCGCTCAACTCGTCGCGCTTCGCGCGCGAGCTGGCCGCGCTCAGCGGCTACGATACGAGCTCAACCGGGCAGGTGATCGCCCGGCTCAACTGACCGCCGCGGCAACCCGCTTTGCGCCGCGGCGCGCGCGCCTTCAGCGCGGCGCCACTATCGAGTCGAGGAACTCCACCGACTTGAGCCTGCGATCGACGACCGACGCGATGAAGCGGGCGAGCGCAAGCGCGCCGTCGGGGCCAGCCGCCTGCGCCCCGGCCGCGTCGCCGACAGGAATGCGTGCGAGATGCGCGAGCGCGGACGCACTCGCGGCGCCGAGCCGGATTCCACCCTCAGGCGTCACTTCGCGGCAGCGCACGCACACGATCCCGCCGCGGTCGACGATGAAGTACACCGCCGGCGCGCCGGCCTGGTCCGCCCCGCAGATGCGGCAACGCTCGAAGTCCAGTCCGAAGCCGGCCCATCCGAGCAGCCGCAGCTCGTAGGCCTGGCGCAGCGCCGCACCCGCCGCACCCGCGCTGAGCGCGCCGAGCGCTCCGGCAAGCAGGCGGTAGGCGCCGGCCGCGTCGGCCTCTTCGGAGGCGAGCGCGTCGGCGAGCTCCAGCATGTAGGAACCGAGCGCGAAGCGGCCGAGGTCGCCGTCGAGATTGTACTGCGCGAGGTCGCCCGCCTCGGCGCGCGTGATGAAGACCAGCTGGCCGTGCGGGCGGCGGCGAAAATACAGCATCACGTGCGAGAAAGGCTCCAGCCGCCGCTCGAAGCGCCGGCGCGAGGACTTGGCACCCTTGGCGATGCCGCCGAGTTTGCCCGCACGCTCGGTGAGCAGGGTCACGATACGGTCGGACTCCATGTAGTCGCGCGTGCGGAGCACGAGCGCGGCGGTGGATTCTTCGGCGGGCATCGGCGAGCGCGTCGCGGCGTGCCGCGCGGACTACATCCGGCGCAGCATCGCCTGCTGGATCTCCCTGACCTGCGAGCGCATCGACTCGATGCCTGCGACGGCGGCGCCGCTCTGGACGGCCTCGCGCACGAGGTTGTCTAGCCGCACCAGGATGTTGGCGATCTTGGTGTGGGCCTCGACCAGCGCGCGATTGCGCATCTCCTCGCTCTCCCATCCGCGCTCGGCGTATTCGCGCAGCTCCTGGCTCTGGATAAGAAGCTCGCGCGCCTGCTCCTCGTAGCCCTTGATCAGGCGATGGATCGCGTCGCGGACCTTAGGATGCTCCTCAGGGTCCTTCCATAGCACGTGCTCGAGGAAGGCGAGATCGTCCTCGGCGGCCGCAGTGCGGCCAGAGAGCAGGGCGTGCGCGCGCAAGATGTCGAGCGAGTTGTGCCAGCGGCGGTCGGAGACGACGATCTGCCGGCGTCCAAGCTCGCGGCGCAGTTCGGCGATTGCCGAGAGCACGCCGCGCGCGACTTCCACCGCGCGCGCGGCGGCGCGCAGCTCGTCGAGCTCGGCGAAGCTCAGGGTGGTGCGGCTGGGCGGCCGTGCGCCTTCCAGCATCTTGAGGAAGCGGAAATCCTCGGCGATGTAATCGACCGTGAAGCGCAGCATGAAGCGGTCGTAGAGCGCCGTGAGCTCCTCCTCGTCGGGCAGCTCGTTGGATGCCCCGAACATCGTAATCAGCGGCACGCGCACACGCGCGCGCCCGTTGTGGAAGAAGCGCTCGTTGATAATCGTGAGCAGCGCGTTGAGGATCGACGAATTGGCCTTGAAGATTTCGTCGAGGAAGGCGATATGCGCCTCGGGCAGCTTGTTCGTGGTCACCCGTCGGTAGTCATCCTGCTCGAGCCCGCTTAAGCTCACCGCGCCGAAGATCTCCTCGGGTGTGCTGAAGCGGGTGAGCAGCCATTGGAAATAGTTGGCGCCCTCGATCCGCCGGCAAAGCTCGTCGGCGAGCATCGACTTGGCCGTCCCGGGCGGCCCGATGATCAGCACGTGATTGGCCGAGAGCAGCGCGCACAGCGCGCCGTCAACGAGGTCAGTCCGTTCGAGGAAGGTCTGGTTGAGTTCGTCGCGGATGCGGGCGAGACTCGTGGCTGCGATCGACATCAGTTTTGTGAACGGCGCACGCACGGTGCGCTCACTTGCCCCACTTTTATCAGAGGCCGCGCGACCGAGGCGAGAAGGGAGCGGCTCGCCAACTTGCCGCGGCGCGCTTGAGGCGGTACAACCAATCTAAACTCCAGAGCTCCCCGCGCTGCCGCCCAAGCGCGCGCGCCGGCGAAGTGCGGGGACCGTCCGGGCAGGAGGGCTCCGATGGACAAGGCGTTGGCAGGCGTGAGGGTCCTCGATCTGACGCAGTTCGAAGCCGGCACCTCGTGCACCGAGATGCTGGCGTGGCTCGGCGCCGACGTGGTCAAGGTCGAAACTCCCAAGACCGGCGAGCAGGGGCGCTGGCAGCTGACCGAGAAGCCCGGCGTCGATTCGCACTACTTCATGTTGCTCAACGCCAACAAGCGCTCGATCACGCTCAACCTCAAGGACGAGCGCGGCAAGCGGATCTTCGCCGAGCTGGTCAGGCACTTCGACGTGCTCTCGGAGAATTTCTCGCTCGGCACCCTCGAGAGCTGGGGCTTCGGATGGGAGCGGTTGCGCGAGCTCAATCCGCGCCTCATCTACCTGACGATCAAAGGCTTCGGCACCTACGGCCCGTACAGCAAGTACAAGAGCTTCGACATGATCGCGCAGGCCTCGGGCGGCGCGATGGCGCTGACCGGCTTTGCGGGCTCGCCGCCGCTCAAGCCCGGGCCGACGATCGGCGACACCGGCACCGGGATGCACGCGGCGATCGGCGTGCTCGCCGCCTATATCCAGCGCCAGCGCACGGGCAAGGGCCAGAAGGTCGAGGTCGCGATGCAGGACGCGATCCTCAACTTCTGCCGGGTGCCGATGATGGGCACGTACATCACGCACAAGCCCGTGCCGCGGATGGGCAACCGGTTGGCGGGCGGGGCGCCCGGCGACGTCTTCAAATGCGCGCCCGGCGGCGACAACGACTACGTCTATATCCTGTGCACCACGCCCGAAATGTGGAGCGCGCTGTGCCGGGCGATGGGCCGCGAGGACATGATAACCGACGAGCGCTTCAAGGACCGCCGCTCGCGCGGCCATCACGTCGACGAAATCAACGAAGCGATCACCGCCTGGACCAGCCAGCATACCAAGCATGAGGTGATGCGCATCCTGGGCGAAGCCGGCGTCCCGTGCGGCAAGGTGCTCGACAGCGTCGAACTGCTCAACGACCCGCATCTGCGCGAGCGCGGAATGATCGCGACGATTCAGCATCCGGTGCGCGGCGAGTTCACGATGCCCGGATGCCCGGTCAAGCTCGAAGACTCGCCCGTCGAGGTGCGCAGCGCGCCGCTGCTCGGCCAGCACAACAACGAAGTCTTCGCCGAATATCTCGGCTTCGACGCCGCCGAGGTCGAACGTCTCAAGCAGGAAGGCGTGATTTAGGCGGCGCGCCTCGTGCGCCTTGCCCTTACGAGCATGGGAGACGCCGCATATACGGCAAGACTGCGGCGCTGCATCAGCGCGCGGAGCCTCAGGCGCCTGGCGTTGATCGCCGCAGCGCTTCTGCTCTTTGCGCAGACCGCCGCGGCCGCCCATTACCATCCACAGCTTGCCTCCGCGCGCGCGAGTCTCGCGCCGGTCGTCAACGTCGACGCCGGGGTGTGCGCGCTCTGCCTGCTCGCAGTTCACTTCCCGGCCAATCCCGCCGCTACGCCGTCGCTGGCGCGGCCTCAGCCGGCGCTGAGTGCGCTGGCGACGGCGGCGCCGGAGCGCGCGGTGGTTCCCGACCGCACTTCGGCGCCGACCCGCGCGCCGCCGTCCCGCGTCGTCTGACGCTTTCGCGCTGATTCTCAATTTGTGAGCTGCGCTCGGCCCGGGCTGAGCGCGGAATCGACGCTCGCCCCAGCGAGGAAGGCGGGCGGCGATACATAACCCGTTGCGGAGTGAGAACGTATGGCGACGCGGATGGGTATCGCCTTGCTGGCGGTGTGGTGCGCGGCGACGGCCGCGGTGGCTGCGCTGCCGGCGGTCGCGGCGGCCGCCGACGAATCGGCGGCCGCCCGCGACAGGGAAGTTAGCGAGCTGCGCGCCGAAGTGCGCGCGATGCGCGCGCAACTGGGCGCGCTGCAAGAGCGGCTCGATGCCCTGACGGCGCGGCTGAAGGCCGCGCCGCCGAGCACCCAGCCGTCCGCTGCCGGCGCGGCGCCCTCGGGCGCGGCGCCGACGGCGGCCCGCGGCGCGGCGCCGGCACAGGCCGCCGAGAGCGGCCTGCCGGCGCCGCCGCCCGGAGTGACGCCGGCGGGCACTGGGGTCACGCCCGCCGGAGCGCTGAAGTCGCTGATGCCGGGCGAGCTATCGGGCCCAACTGCGCGCCAACCGGGATTCGGCATGGGAGGCGCACCACAGGGGCAGGGCGTGATCATCCCCAGCGTGCAGGGCGTGCCCAAGGTCTTCATCCCTGATATCGGCGGCGTCGGCGATATCACGTTTCAGCAGAGCGACCTCCATCGTGGCGACCCGCGCTACAACCCGGCCAACGATCAGTTTGTCCCGCGCGATACCCAGCTCATCTTCTTTTCGCCGATCGACCCCTACACGAACGCGCAAATCTCGATCGACAAACCCAACGACGGACCATTCGATATCGAGGAGGCCTTTCTCGTTTTCCACAAATTGCCTTGGGGCCTCAATCTGCGTATTGGCCAGTACCGCTCCACCTTCGGCCTGCTCAACGGGCTCGACACGTTCCAGCTCCCGGTGGTGAATCGGCCCGACGCGCTCGCGCAGTACATCGGCCCCGACGGCTTCATCAATCCGGGCGTCAACCTGAGCGCCTATGTGCCCAATCCGTGGGAGCTCGACCTCAAGGCGGACCTCAATGTCATCAGCGGGCAGAACACGCTCGCCTTCGACCATCGCAACGGCAACACGTTCGACTTCGCCTATATCGGCAGCCTGATGTACTCGCGCGAGCTGTTCACGTCGGGCTCGATGCTCGCGGGTTTCAGCATGGCCGGCGGGCCGGGCGCGGGCAGCGGCGGACAGAGTTATCTGGAAGACCCGTTTTTGCAAATCCAGTACGCGCCCGACCAACGCCACATCTGGACCTGGAGCGCCGAGGGACTGCTGGCCGAGCGGGCCAACGTCGGCGACCACGGGATCAAGCGCGGCGTGTACACGTTGCTCGATTACAACTTCTGGCTGCGCTATCACGCGGCGCTGCTGCTCGACATGTGGGACGTGCCGGGGGTGGCGCGCGGCACTCAGTTCGCGGCCTCGCCCCTTTTCACCTACTTCGTATCCGACAACACACGGCTGCGGATGCAGTACACGCACGCGACAGCGAGCGGGCCGATGCGCGCCGCCGACTTCGTCTATCTCCAGGCAACCTTTTCGCTGGGCAACCTCAAACCGCTGGATTAAGTTGTGATGCGATTCATACCGGTAAACCGATTTATCCCTGCGACGCTCGCGGTCGCGGCGCTTGCGGTGGGGATTACGCTCGCTGCGCCGCGGCCGCTGTGCGCGGCGCCGCTGCGCGTCGTCACTACCACTACCGACCTCGCCGCGCTTGCGTCGGCCGTGGGCGGCGACAAGGTGGAAGTTGCGGCGCTGGTGCCGCCTGGCTTCAACGCCGATCTCTATTCGCCGCGGCCGAGCGACCTGTTCAAGATCCATCGCGCGCGGCTGTTCATCCAGGTGGGGCTCGGATTGGAGGAATGGGCGCGCGACCTCGTCAACGAGGCCAACAATTCAAGCCTCGTCAAGGCGCAGGTTTCCTATCAGATCCCGCTGCTCGACGTTCCCCAGGGACGGGTCGATTACAGCTTCGGCGACATCCATCCCTACGGCAATCCCCACTACCAGCTCGACCCCGAGGACGGCCGCATCATGGCGCGCAACATCTTCAACGCGCTCGCGTACAGCGACCCCGCCGACAAGCAATACTTCGCGGCCAATCTGGCCGCCTTCGAGCACCGGCTGAGCGCGGCCGAGGCCAAATGGCGCACCGAGATGGCGCCGTACGCCGGGGTCAAATTCGTGCCCTACCATGAGTCGTGGGATTACTTCGCGCGTGCCTTCGGGCTCGTGATTCCGACCACGATCGAGAGCAAGCCGGGGTTCGTGCCTTCGCCGCGGCGGGTCGAGGAGGTCATCAACATCTGCAAGCGCGACGGTGTACGCCTGATCATTACGGAACCGTACTACGACGTGTCGATCGCCAAACTGGTCGCCGGCCAGGTCGGCGTGCCGTATCTCGATCTGCCGATCGACGTCGGCGGAACGCCCGAGCAGAAGGACTATATCTCGATGATCGATTACATCGTCGGCCAGTTCGTCGCCGCGCTGAGGAAGAGCCATGCCGGATGACCTAGTGCGCGTGCGGGGGGTTGCGCTGGGCTACGGCGCGCGCACGGTGCTCAGCCGGCTGGACTTCACGATAGCGCGCGGCGACTTCCTTGGCGTGATGGGTCCGAACGGCTCGGGCAAGACCACGCTCCTGCGCGCGATGCTCGGTTTGCTCGCGCCGCGGCAGGGGACGATCGAATGGGTCGCGCGAAACGGCGCTCTCCCGCGGCTTGGCTACGTGCCGCAGCGCGAGCGGCTGGATCCGCACTTTCCGCTCTCCGCGCTCGAAGTCGCGGTGATGGGGCGGTTCGGAATGCTGGGCGCGATGCGGCGGGCGAGGGCGGGCGACGTTGAAATCGCGCACGGATGTCTTGGGCGGGTCGGGATGGGACGCCACGCACACAGCCCCTACCGCTCGCTTTCCGGCGGCCAGCAGCAGCGCGTGCTGATCGCGCGCGCCCTGGCCGGCGAGCCCGACGCGCTGCTGCTCGACGAGCCGACCAACGGGATGGATATCCGGGCCGAGCGGGCGATCATGGAGCTGCTGCTCGACTTGCAGCGCACCGGCGCGACCACTGTCGTCTTCGTTACTCATCTGCTGAGCGCGATCGAAAACTTCGCCCGCCGCGTCGCGCTGATAACCGCCGACGGCAGCCTGCTCATCGGCGCCAAGGACGAGATGCTTGCGCCGGCGAACCTCGCGCGCGCCTACAGCGAGGAGGGCGTCTGATGGGCCTGCTTGGCGTCCCCTTCATGCGCCACGTGCTGATTGCGGGCGTGCTGGTCGCGCTCGGACTCGCGCCGCTCAGCGTCTATGTCGTGCTGCGGCGAATCGTCTTCGTCGGCGCGGCGGTGGCCGAGATTTCCTCGGCTGGCGTGGCGTTGGCGATCCTGGTCAATGTCGAACCGTTCGCGGTCGCGATCGCGCTGACCATAATCACCTTCCTCGCCTTCTCGCGCGCGGCCGACAAGCTGCGGCTTCCGCTGGAGGCGCTGATCGGGATGCTGTATGCGGGTGGCGCGGCGGCCGCCGTGCTGCTGATCGCAAGGTCGCCGCGCGGCGAGGGCAACATCCTCAACGTGCTCTTCGGCAATATTCTCACCGTGCCCCTGCCGCTGCTGTGGGCGATGGTAATCGCTTTCGGCGTGGTGCTCGCGATCCAGTATCTTGCCTACAAGGAATTCCTGATCACGGCCTACGACCCGGACATGGCGCGCGCGCTAGGGATCCGGGTCGATCTGTGGAACACGATTTTCTACGTCGCCCTCGGCGTCGCAGTGGCGATCGCGATACGCGGCGTGGGCGCACTGCTGACGTTCACGCTCCTGGTTGCGCCGGGCGCCGCCGCGTTGTGCCTGGTCGGAAGCCTTGCCGCCGCCTTCAGCCTGGCGACCGCGCTTGGCCTGGTGTGCACGGTGACCGGCATCGCCGGCTCCTACTGGCTCGACCTTCCCACCGGGCCAAGCATCGTTGCGCTCCTCGCCGCCGCTTTCGGACTCAGCTACATTTGGTCCGCAATCCGGGGCGAGTAATCGCGATGGGATCCAGGGACGCGTTCGACGCGGTCGAGCTGCTCAAGAAAGAAGGGCCGATATTGCTCGCGCGTTTCGTCCGCACGCGGCGCGATGCGCTTTATGCCGATCTGCGGTTCGAGGCGATGTTCAGCCGGTCGAGTTCGGCCGCCGACGGCGAGCCGCGCTCGGCGCAGGAGGGTGAGAGCGCCGGCGTGGGACTCAGCGTGCGCGTGGGCGGGCGCGGCGGAGCGGTCGGCGTCGGCCAGGCCGGGGTCGAGCTCGGCCGGCTCGCGCTCGCGCCGGGCAAGCTGATAGGCACGATACGCGCGGCGCTTGAGGAGGCGTACGGGCGCGCGCGGCTTGGGGCCCGCGCAAAGGCCGCGTTAATCCGCGAGTTGGGCGCGCGCGCGCAGAGCATGGCCGCGGCCGGATTCGAACCGCCAGCGGCGGTGCAAGACGAGGTCGCGGCCGTCTTCCGACGTGACCCGCGCACGCTGGATTCCGCCGCGCTCAAGGGCCTGACCCGCGAGGCATCGGCCCAGGTCGCCGCGCTCGGCCCGGAGATCGCCTTCAACGTTATCGCCGCACTGAGCGAGCTGCGTGAGGAGCTGTTTGTGAACAGCTCCGGTTCGGTGATAACCCAGGGCTTCGCGTTTTCGCAGGGCGATTGCTATGTCGTCGCGCAGAGCGCCGACGGCCATCAGGAAACCTACGACACGATCGGCCAGCAGCGCGGCCTCGAGTGTCTGCTCGAACCCTGGCGCGACGAACTGATGCCCAACCCCGACCTCGTCGCGTTCGCGCTGGAGATCGGCCGCGAGGCGCGCGAGCTCGCCGCGGCGCCCGCACTCAAGCCGCCCGAGACCGAGGTCACAGTGGTCACCGACCCGCACTTCAACGCGCTGCTCGCCCACGAGATTATCGGCCATCCGAGCGAGGCCGACCGCGCGCTCAAGATGGAGGCGGCGTATGCTGGGCGGAGCTGGTTTCTGCGCTCGCTGGTGGACAACGAGATCGGCCGGCGCGTCGGCTCGCCGCTGCTCAACGCGTGCTCGGATCCGACGCTCGGCGGCTACGGCCATTACCGTTACGACCACGAGGGCACGCCCGGGGGGCGCGTGATGCATATCGAGAACGGGGTGTTCAGCGGCTTTCTCAATTCGCGCGACACCGCCGCCGTGCTCGGGGTGGAGCCCAACGGCGCCGCGCGCGCGAGTGAAGTCTTCTATGTCCCGCTAATACGGATGTCGAACACGTTCGTGATGCCGGGCGAGAGCGACCCGCAGTCGATGATCGCCGAGGTCGAACGCGGCTACTACATCTGCGGCAGCGCGATTCCGTCGATCGCCGAGTCGCGCGAGAATTTCCGCATCTCGGCCCGCCGCGTGTACGAGATCGAGCGCGGCCGGCTGGGGCGGCTCTACCGCGCGGGCAGCGTGATCGCCGACTCGCGGCGGTTCTTCCTCGATATTGATGCCGTCGGCAACGACCTGCGGCTGATCGCGATTCCCAATTGCGGCAAGGGCCAGCCGATGCAGGTCAAGCGGATGTCGAACGGCGGGCCGACGCTGCGCTCGCGCGCGCGGCTGGGCGGACGGTAAGGCGCGCGATGCGCTCGGCTTCGGAACTCACCGGCTTTGCCCGCGCGGCGCGCGCGCTGCTTGCGCGCGAGAAAGATCTCGGACAGTTCGAGGTCTATTGCGCAAGCGGCGAGCATCGCGTGGCCCGTCTTGCCTACACCTCCGACATCCCGTGCCGTGGCGTCGAGGAGGCGAAGACGCATGCGGCCGACGGCTTCGCGCTCAGGATTGTGATGCGCCGCGATGGGCGGGAGACCGGGATGGCGGCCGAGGCGGGCGACTTCAGCGTCGAAGCGCTGCGCGCGGCGCTTGCGCGCGCGCGCCGCGCAGTGGTGGTGGACCCGTACTTCCCCGGATTACCCGCAGCCGCACAGGCGCTCACTCCGGACAGGGCGCTGCGCGCGGCGCGCCCCGGCAGCGGCGGCGCCGATGCCGAGCGCCGCGGCCTTGCGCGCGCCGGCGACGCGCCGCTGGTCGAAGGAGCGTGGCAGATAATCGGCGGCGCTCTGAAGGCGTTCAGGTCGCATCGCGCCGCGCGCAGCGTCTCGCCCGGGCTGGTCCTGGGCGGCGACGTTTCGTTGATGCGCGATCGGATGGCGCTCGTCAGCTCGAACTTCGACGGCGTGCGGCTCGAAACCGGCGCGCATTTCACATGCATGGTCACGGCGCTGATCGAATCGCTGGGCGCCAAGGGCACTGCGTCGGCCATTGGCGCGACCCCGGCCGAGTTGGCACGAGCGGTGGCGCGCGCGGGACGCGACGCCGTGATGCGGGCGCTCGCGCTGGGCAGCGGCGAGCGTCCGCCAGGCGGCGTTTATCGCGTCGTGCTCGGTCCGCAGCCGGTGGCCGAGCTTCTGAACTACATGGTGGTGCCGTCGCTGACGACAGGTTCCTTTCACGCCGCCAACAGCGCGTACCACGGACGTTTCGGCGCGCAGGTGATGGATTCGCGGATCAGCCTGTACGATGACCCCGCAGCACCGCGGGGCGCGATCCGCAGACGGCTCACCTGCGAGGGGCTGGCGGCAATGCGCACGCCTCTGGTCCGCGACGGCCGGCTGGTAGGGCTACTTTCCAATTTCTACGACAGCCATCGGCTCTCCACCGACGAGCATCGCGGCGAGAAACTCGGTCCGCTGGCGGGCGACACGATCCGGTTCGCGCCCCACAGCGGCTACCGCCTCGGCGACAGCGCGGTGCGCCGCTACGACTCCCATCCGGCTTCGACTGCGACCAACGTCATCATGCGGACGCGCGGAGGTGTGAGCGAGCGCGAGCTGATTCGCGCAGTAGGCGAGGGGATCTACGTCGGTCGGGTCTGGTACACCTACCCGATAAACGGCCAACGCGCGGGCGACTTCACCTGCACCGTAAGCGGCGATTCCTATCTCATCCGCAATGGAGCGCTCGACGCGCCGCTGGCGCCCAATGCGCTGCGGATCAACGCGAACATCGAGCAGATTTTCGCCCGCCCGCTCGGCGTGGGTAATCGCGCAGCGGCGGCGCTGGTATGGGGCGCGCCCGAGGCGTACTACACGGTCGCGCTGGCGGCCGACGGCATCCCGCTAACCGCGATCGAAGCGCCCGCGTCCGCGATGGAATGAGGCGCGCGGCGAAATCAATATCGACGGCGCAGGCGCGCCGCTACTTGCTGGTTGCGGCGTCGTTGCCCGCGGCTGCGCCGGCAGGTGCACTGCCACCTGTGCCGGCCCCAGGTCCGGTCGAGGTGGTGGTCGAGACCTTCAAGTCATCCTGATAGACGTCGGTCCACATGCGCAGGCCGTTGGCATCCCATCGGTGCCACACGCCCTCGCGCTTGCCGCCGCGGTAATTGCCCTCGATCGCCTTGGCCCCGTTGGCGTACCAGCTGATGTGCTCGCCGTCCTGGACGCCGTCCTTGTAGTGATCGACCGACGCACGCTGGCCGTTGTTGTACCACATGGTCCACTCGCCGGTCTGTTTGCCGTCGTGATAGTAACCTTCGAGCATCCGGTCGCCGTTGAGGTTATACGTGACGAAGACGCCGTCCTTTACCGGCACGCCACCGACCTCTTTTTCACACCAGATCTCGGTGCCCTCCGGCGGCGGCGCGCCCTTGAGCTCGGCGCCGTCGGGGCAGCTCTTCGGTGTCGCCGCGACCTGTTGCTTGGCCGCCTTGCATCCGGCGGAAACCAGCGCCAACACCAGCAGCATTGCTGCCGCGCCCGCCAGGCGCGTCGGCGCGCGCAAGGATCCGAGGACCATGGCGTTATAGCTTACACGGTTCGGAGCGCCGCGCCAGCCGGAGTTACGACCACGGCACAGCAGCGGTCGCGGCGCATCCAAAAATTGCACGGGCGGCGGGGCTCACCTCCCGCCGCCCGTGGGCTGCTCTTTGCTGCGCCGCGGACACGAGCCAGGCGACGTGCCGACTCTAGTTCGATCCGGTCGAGCCGAGCAGGTTGCCGCCCAGGGTCGGATGGCCGACCGTCTTGTCGCCAATCACGTTGACCAGCGCCGGCTTGCCCGACTTAAAAGCGCGTTCGAGCGCCGGGATTATCTGCTCGGGCTCGGTGACGTTCTCGCCGTGGCATCCCATCTCGCTGAAAATCTTGTCGTAGCGGATGTCCTGGAGCATGTTGAACGGATCGGTGCGGTCCTTCAGCAACGGCATCGACTCGAAACTCGGTCCCCACGAGCTGTTGTTCCACAGCAAGCAGACGATCGGCAGCTTGTAGCGCGCGGCAGTCTCCATGTCGAAGCCGCCGATGCCGAGTCCGCCGTCGCCCATGACCAGAACGACCTGCGCGCCGGGCCGCGCGAGCTGCACCCCAATCCCCATCCCGAAGCCGTGGCCGACCGGCGCCAATGGACCGGCGTCGATGATCTGGCCGGGAAAGCGGCAGATCATGTTCTGGCTCATCCAGCCGGACAAGGTGAAGCTGTCGATCACGACGGTCGCGTTCTTGTCGAGTACGGAAACCAGGTCGCGGCTCAGGCGCGCCGGATGAATCGGGCGGTTGGTATGGAACTTCTTTGCGTTGTCGGCGACCTGGCGCTCGAAGTTGGCGCGTACTTCGGCGAGCTCCTTGAGCCACTGCGAATTGCGGTTCTTTGAGAAATCGAGCTTGAGCTCCTTGAGCCGGTTGATCATCTGGCGCAGGACCAGCTTGGGATCGCCGACGATCGGCACCTCGGCCGGCACCTGCCAGCCGATCCGGCTGGCGGTAGGATCGACCTGGATGTACTTGGCCTTGTCGTTCCAGGTCTTGGGGCGGCCGAAGTGCTCGCCGCTCCAGAAACGGAAGCCGAGGGTGAGGACGACGTCGGCGCGGCCCGTGAACGGCTTCTTGAACGCGCCGCGGACGGCCAGCGGATGCTCCTCGGAGACCGAGCCCTGGCCGGCGCGCCGCGCGTAGACCGGAATCGAGGTCAGTTCGACGAACTCGCGCAGCTCCGGCGCGGCCTGCGACCAGAACAGGCCGTCGCCGCCCGCGATGAGCGGGCGCTCGGCCGCGTGCAGCAGCTCCAGCGCGCGATCGATCTTGGCCGGGTCGCCCGCCGCGCGCAGGTCGTCGGTCGTAAAGCGCATCCCGCCCGGAATCTGCGCCTCGCCCTCGCGCGCGTGGTGATAAAGGATGTTCTGCGGAATCTCGACCAGGGCGACGCCCTGCGGCGGCGTGATCGCCTCGCGGAAGGCCAGGCGCATGTCGAACTCGATGGTGCTGAAGTCGGTCACGCGCTTGGTGTACTTGGCGAAGCTGCGCACCACCTCGGAGCCGTAGGCCTCCTGGAAGGAGCCCTGGTGATCCTCGGTGTTGGGATGCTGGCCAGAGATGCAGACCACCGCGCTCTGGGTCATGGCCGCCAGGCACAGTCCGGTGACCGCGTTGGTCAGGCCGCATCCGGCGGTGACCATGCATACGCCGGGCTCGCCGGTCATCCGGGCCCAGCCGTCGGCAGCGTAGGCGGTCGCCTGCTCGTGACGCATGTGGATGAGCTTGATTTCGTGACTGCGAAGCTGGGCCAGGATGGGGAACAGATGTCCGCCATTGATCGCGAAGCAGTATCGCGTCTTGTTTTCCCGCATCACGCGGGCTACCAGTTCACCGCCGTCGACTGTGGCCATCGCCTGGATCCTCCGTACTAGTCGGGTCGCCCGCTCGCGCCCGCCGCCATCCCCCGTCGGGGGCGGTGCGCTGTGCGCTGCGGGTGCTCTTCAACCCTGGGGCTTGCCCGACCGGAATCCTTGCACATTTCAGGCAAGCGCGGAAACCGCGCGGCACGGTTGATCAGCACGCCGATGCCTGTCACGGTGTAACCCCGAAAGTGAGCGGCCGATTCGGCTTGTCGATCACCATTTGATGAGACACTTGCGCACAGTCGCCCTAGTGCTGGTGCTCGCGCTGTGCTGGGCTCGCCCGGCGCGCGCGTTCAGCCTTATCGAACCTGACACCTGGCCGGGCTATCTCAACCCCAACACCTGGCCGACGCCGCTCAATCCGCATAACTGGCCATTCACGATGATTCCGGTGCCCGAGGTCGAGAGCGACCCCAACGCCGGCGTGACCTACGGCGTGCTGCTGGCCGCGCTGTTCAACGACCAGAACAATCAGATAACGGATATTCTTGCGCCCGACATCAACAACAACTCCACCCTCGGCGCCGGGGGGACCTTCCGCTTTCTCTCCTATCCGTCGGCCGACGAGCAGTGGTGGGTGATCGGAGGTTTGCAGGAGAAGATCGCGCGCAACGTCGATCTCTACTATGCGATCGGCCGCACCCATCAGAAGACCTGGTCGTTCAGCGGCCATTTCTTCTTCGAGCGCGATCCCACCGAGCGCTTCTTCGGGATCGGCAACAGTGCCGCGGAAGGCGAAGAGACCAACTACACGACCGAGCAGCTCTATTTCGAGGGCACGCTAGGCTACAACATCACACCCCGGCTCCAGCTCGCGCTTTATGAGCGTCCGCGCTACGTGCGCATCTTCAACGGCGCTTTCAACAACATCCCCTCCATCTTCAAGCTTTTTCCGACCCTCAAAGGGCTCAGCGGCGGCAGCGAGCTGCTCAACCAGGTCCAGCTCAGCTACGATACCCGCAATTCGATCGACATCCCGACTGACGGCGGCTACTCGATGGTTTACGCCTCGTTCGCCGACCGCAGCATGGGAAGCTCGATCTCGTACACCCGCTTCGGCATGGACCTCCGCCATTACTTCCCGATCGGGCAGAAGATCACGCTTGCCACTCACGGCTATTTGCAGTACATGCCGAGCGGCAACGAGGTGCCGTTTTGGTCGATGGGGCGCCTGGGCGGCGAAGAGAGCCTGTTCTTCCAGCAGCAGACCCTGCGCGGCTACGGCGCCGGCCGCTGGGTGGACAACAACCTGTTCGACGTCAACATCGAGATGCGGGCGCGGGTGTTCGACACCGACATCTTCAACACTCACGGCGTCCTCGAGCTCGCGCCGTTCTTTGACGCCGGGCGGGTCTTCCACAACCCCGGCGAGGTCTTCGTCACTGATCTCCATCCGGTCGGCGGAATGGGCTTTCGCGGGATCGCCGAGCCGTTCGTGGTCGGCTATGTTGACGTCGGATGGGGCGGCGAGGGCGCCGCGGTCTTCTCCGGAATTAACTACCCGTTCTAGGCGCGGAGCCCTGTTCGTCAGCGGCGCGGGCCCCGGCAGCCTTACCACCTCAAGGTGGGCAGGGACGCCCGCTCCACCTGCCGGCGGTTGCCACTTCCAGCGAGTTCCTTCCGGGTTAGTGGGACGCAGGCCTCCGAACTCGCGCATCTTGGGCCGAGCCGGGACCCCGTCCGGCCGAGGGTTGGTTGCTTTTCCGTCTATACCCGCCCGATCAGTTCGCGCGACACCTCATCGATCGTCTCGTTGAACCGATCCATCGACGGGTTGAGAATGATCTGACCGAGCCCCGCGCTCTGCAGCGCGCGCAGTTTGTCCACCAGCTCTTCGCGGCTTCCTATGATCGTCGTGGCGCGAATGGTCTCCGCCGTCACGAAACGGCGCTCCTCGGGCACCACGTAGGTGCAGTGTCCGACGTGCAGTTTCAGATAGCGCTCCGCCGCCGGTTCCATCCGCTCCGTGTACTCGGCATAGGCGTCATACACCTTGCGCGCGTCGGGTGGGAGCGAGCGCGGCTTGGCGTATCCGGCGGCGATCGCGTGCAGGCAGGTGATCACCCACGGCCCCACCATCTCGACCACGCGCGGCGAATCCATCGCCTCGCCCGGACGCAGCACGCATACGTGGCTGAGCGAGACTATCGGCATCCCGCCCGGCTCGCGGCCCGCCGCGCGCGCGCCTTCCTGGGCATGGCGCCGCACCGCGCCCATCCGCTCGGGCGTCGCCACGCCGGTCGTGATGATGCCGTCGCCGAACTCGCCGGCGAGCGCGAGCGCACGCGGCGCATTGGCCGCAACGTAAAGTGGAATCCTGTCGTCGAGGTTGATGAAGCGGCGTTCGCGATGGAGGTAGCGGATTTTGCGCGCGTGCCCCTCGGCGTTGTAAACGGCCTCGCCCTCGCGCAGCAGCTCGCGAATGACACGCACCTCCTCGCGGAAATCGGCGAAGCTCACCGGCGGCAGGCCCATCACGCGCCGCCCCGTGTGTCCGGTGCCGAAGCCCAGGATCACGCGCCTGGGCGCAAGCTCGTTGATCGTCGCGATCGAATGAACGGTCACCGGCGGGATGCGGTTTTTGGCCACGGAGATGCCGGTGCCGAGCCTGATCCGGGTCGTGCTGGCCGCCGCCAGCGCCATGCACGCGTAGGTGTCGCCCCAGATCATGTGCGAGTCGGGAAACCAGGCGTGCGTAAAGCCGCGCTCCTCGGCGTAGCGAGTATCGATGATTGCGCGCTGCGGCTTGGTAAAGATGAGGGTGCCGAATTCCATGACCGAAGCTCCTTTGTTGCGCCGACGAGCGGCGCGCAGTTGAATTTAGTCCAAGCGGGACCGCGATCAACTGCGCGGTGGAGGCGCACTCGTGTGGGCGGGCCGCGCCCGCGGCTGCCGGCATGACGCACCACCCGCGGATCATCGGGCGATGTCCCCATACGCTGGCCTGATACCCTGCAGGGGTATTAGAATGGAGCTGGAAATGGACCACACACAGAAAGCCGACGGCCGGCGGAACGGCGGCGCCGAGCACGCGTTGCGCCGGCGCGCCGTTGCGGTCGATACGGGTGCCAAGGCGAAAAACCTCCGCCGCCTCAGGCGCATCGAGGGCCAGGTCCGCGGCGTGCAGCGGATGGTCGAGCAGGAGCGCTACTGTGCGGACATTTTGGTCCAGATCGCGGCGATCAACGAGGCGCTGCGGGCGGTGGCGCGCGAGCTGCTCCACAACCACCTGCGCCACTGCGCGGCGGACGCGATTCGCAGCGGCAGCTCCCGCCGCGCGGAGGACACGTATGCGGAACTCCTGGGCCTGTTCGCCAAATTTGCCCGTTAGACGCCCCTTGGGCGCTCGCCGCGGAGTTAAGCCATGACGGAAATCGAGGTCGGCCAGGCTGGGGCAACCGTCGAGCACGCGACCGATCCGGTCTGCGGGATGAAGGTGAAGGTTACGCCGAGCGCTCGCTCTGCCGAACACGACGGCCGGCGCTACTACTTCTGCGGGCAGAAGTGCCTCGAACGCTTCGTTGAGGACCCTGCAAAATATCTGAGCCGGCCTACCACTTCCGCGCCCATGCGGGCGCACGTCGCAGCGAAGGCGCCGCCCGCGGTCCAGGAGGCCGCCGAGTACACCTGCCCGATGCATCCGGAGGTCGTGCGCAACGCGCCTGGAGACTGTCCGCTGTGCGGGATGGCGCTCGAACCACGCACACCAGCGCTCGCCCCGGAGGGGAATGCCGAGCTGCGCGACATGACGCGCAGGTTCTGGATCGGCGCCGCGCTGACGGTGCCGGTGGTTTTGCTGGTGATGGTGCCGGAGAGCGTATGGTCGGCGCTGTTGTCGGCCCGCACCGCAGACCTTGCCGAGCTCATCCTCGCGACGCCGGTGGTGCTGTGGGCGGGATGGCCGTTTTTCGAGCGCGGCTACCGTTCGCTCCTCAGCCGCCATCTTAACATGTTCACCCTGATCTCGATCGGTGTCGGCGTCGCCTGGAGTTACAGCGTGGTCGCGCTGGCCGCGCCCGAGCTCTTTCCGGTTTCGGCGCGCGAGCCGAGCGGCGCGGTTCCGACCTACTTCGAGGCCGCCGCAGTGATCACGATCCTCGTTCTGCTCGGCCAGGTGCTCGAACTGCGCGCGCGCAGCCAGACCAGCAGCGCGATTCGAGCGCTGCTCGATCTCGCCCCGCGCACGGCGCGGCTTATCCTGCCCGATGGCTCCGAGCGCGACGTTCCGCTCGAGCATGTCAAGCCCGGTGATCGATTGCGCGTGCGGCCGGGTGAAAAGGTGCCGGTTGATGGCGTCGTCCTCGACGGCGCCAGCGCTGTCGATGAATCGATGATCACCGGCGAGTCGATGCCGGTCGAGAAGAGGGCCGGCGACAAGGTGATCGGCGCAACCGTAAACGGCGCCGGCGGCTTCACGATGGAGGCGCGCAAAGTGGGCGCCGACTCGCTGCTCGCGCAGATCGTGCACATGGTGAGCGAGGCCCAGCGCAGCCGGGCGCCAATCCAGCGGCTGGCGGATGTGGTCTCCGGATGGTTTGTGCCTGCGGTGGTCGCGATTGCCGCGCTGACGTTCGTGGTTTGGCTGTTTGTGGGGCCCGGGCTGGGCGAGGCGATCGTCAACGCGGTCTCGGTCCTGATAATCGCATGCCCGTGCGCGCTGGGGCTGGCGACCCCGATGGCGATCATGGTGGGCACCGGCCGCGGCGCCACCGCGGGCGTACTGATCAGGGACGCCGAGGCGCTCGAAGTCATGGAGAAGGTGGACACGTTGGTCGTCGACAAGACCGGCACCCTGACCGAGGGAAAGCCTCGGCTTGCTTCCGTAACGGCGGTGGGCGAGTGGGATGAGACCGCGCTGCTGCGGATGGCGGCTGCGGTCGAACGCGGCAGTGAGCACCCGCTGGCTTCGGCCATCGTGGCAGGCGCGGAGCAGCGCGGCATCGCCTTGGCCGACGCGCGTGAGTTCAAATCGATTTCGGGCAAGGGCGTAACTGGCGTCGTGGACGGTCACCAGGTAGCCCTCGGCAATGCGCGCCTGCTCGAAGATTTACAGATTCCTTCGGCGGAGCTGGCCGCGCGGGCCGAACGGATGCGAGTCGAGGGCGAAACCGCGATGCTGGTCGCGATCGACCGCAAGCCCGCCGGCGTTATCGGCGTCGCCGACCCCATAAAGCCATCCAGCGCCGAGGCCGTGCGCCTGCTTAAGCGCAGCGGCGTGCGGATCGTGATGCTGACCGGCGACAGCAGGACCACCGCCGAGGCGGTCGCGCGTCGGCTCGGGCTGGACGAGGTGCGGGCCGAAGTCCTGCCGCAGGACAAGGCGGGCGAGGTCAGACGGCTTCAGGCCGAAGGGCGAATTGTTGCGATGGCGGGCGACGGGATCAACGACGCGCCGGCGCTGGCGCAGGCGCAGGTCGGGATCGCGATGGGCACGGGAACCGATATCGCGATGCAGAGCGCCGGGATCACCCTGGTCAAAGGCGACCTGCGCGGGATCGCCAAGGCGCGCCTGCTCAGCCGCGCCACCATGCGCAACATCCGTCAGAACCTCTTCTTCGCCTTCGTCTACAACGCCCTCGGCGTGCCCATCGCGGCGGGTGTCCTCTATCCGTGGTTCGGAATCCTGCTGAGCCCGATTATCGCGAGCGCGGCGATGGCGCTCAGCTCGGTGTCGGTGGTCGCCAACGCGCTGCGGCTGCGCCGCGTCGCGATTTAGGCACGGTCGGGTGATAACAATGCCGAGGAGGAAAGCATGAAGAGAGCATCCGGGCTGTTCGCTGCCGCGCTGATCGTGCTTGCCGCTGCTGTGTCGGCGGGTCGGGTGGCCGCTCAGCCGGCAGCGGTCACGAGCGAAAACCTCAACCAGATGATTGCGAAGGCGAAGGCGCCGGCCGACCACGAGGCGATTGCCGCTTACTACGACGGCGAGGCGGCCGCGAACGAAAAAATGGTCAAGCTCCATCGCGCCTCGGAGAACATCTACACCAAGACCACCAACGTGCTGCACTGCAAGGCGCTCATCAGGTCGTACCAGCAGGCCGCCGAGCAGGACAGAGCGCTCGCCGCCTGGCATCGCGCGATGGCAAGGAAAGGCGCCGGGCAGTGACAACACCGGCGTGGTTTTGTCGCCGCGCTTCGTTAGTATCGAAGAATGCCGTCGCGTAGGCGAGCGATCCACAAACCGGGAGACGGCGTGATGCGCAAGGTGCGCAAGCCACTCGCCCCGCCTACCCGGGTCGAGGAGGATACGACCCGCTACCGCCGCGCGCGCGAGCGGGCGCGGTTGCGCCGTGAGCAGGAAGAGGCCGAGGATCGGCGCGAGCCGGACTGACGAGCGCAACCGTTCCAGGGCAAAATTGGGCTGAAACGAGATCATGGTGAGCTTCGAACTGAGCGAAGAGCAGCGGATGATGCGCGACAGCGTCGGCGCGTTCGCGCGCGAGGAGATCCGCCCGGCGGCGCGGGAGGCCGACGAGAGCGGCGCTATTTGCGCCGGGCTTATTGCCAAGGCCTGGCAACTGGGCCTGGTCCAAGGGCCGATTCCCGAAAAACTCGGCGGCAACGGCGATGCGCGCTCGGCGGTCAGCGGCGCGATTGTCGCCGAGGAGCTCGCGTGGGGCGATCTCGCGATAGCATTGCATGCGCTGTGCCCGCGGTTGCTCGCCTTCCCTGTGCTCGAATTCGGTTCCGACGATCAGCGCGAGCGCCATCTAAGGCGCCTCGCCGGCGCGGAGTTCGCCCCGGCGACTGCGGCGCTAATGGAGCCGCGATGGGACTTCGACGCCTCTGAGCTTGCGACCACGGCGCGGCGCGACGGCGCAGGTTTCGTGCTTTCGGGACGAAAATGCCTGGTGCCGCTGGCGGCATCCGCCGAGACGATTCTGGTGTGGGCGACCGAGGGGGATGGTGTCGGCGGCTACCTTGTTCCGCGCGGAGCGTCTGGGCTCAGGATCGGCGGGCGCGAAAAGAACATGGGACTAAAGGCGCTCGAAACCTTCGAGCTGGAGCTCGACGGCCTGCGGGTCGGTGCCGAAGCGCGTCTGGGCGGTGGCGGCGGAGTCGATTTCCGGCGCGTGCTCAGCCAGTCGCGCGTCGCGCTGGCCGCGATGGGGGTGGGCGTGGCGCGCGCGGCCTTCGAATACGCTCGCGATTATGCCCGCGAGCGCAAGGCCTTCGGCGTGCCGATCGCAACCAAGCAGGCGGTCGCTTTCATGCTCGCCGAGATGGCGATCGAGATCGACGCCTCCCGCCTGCTCGCGTGGGAGGCCGCATGGCATCTCGACCGCGGCGCTGACGCCTTCAAGGAAAGCTACCTCGCCCGCAACTACGTCGCTGCCGCCGCGCTCAAGGTTACCGACAATGCGGTCCAGGTGCTCGGCGGCCACGGCTATATCCGCGAGCATCCGGTCGAGCTGTGGCTGCGCGACGCGCGTGGCTTCTCGAGCTTCGAAGGACTGGCGACGGTCTGAGCTGCCAGCGAGGAAGAGGGCCCCGACGATGATCGACTTCGAATTCGAACCGCAGACCCAGAAGCGGATCCAGCTCTACCATACGGTGGCTGAGCAGATGATGCGGCCAATCTCGCGCGAGTACGACGAGCGCGAGCACGAAAAGCCCTGGGACTTCATCAATGCCATGTGGGCCGCGACCACCGCGCCCGGCGGCGATCCGATGGGCGGCGGCGACGGCGGCCAGGGCGGGCCGCGGATGCGCAACCTTTACACCGTCGCCACCACCGAAGAGCTGTGTTGGGGCGACGCCGGCCTGTTCCTATCGATTCCCAATGCGGGACTGGGCGGCGCGGCGGTGGGAGCCGCGGGGACGCCCGAGCAGAAGCAGCGCTTCCTTGCCCCGTTCCGCAGCGGCCCGCCCAAGTGGGGCGCGATGGCGATCACGGAGCCCGGATGCGGCTCGGATTCCGCAGCAATAACCACCACCGCCACCCGCGACGGCGACCATTGGGTGATCAATGGCACCAAGATCTTCTGCACCTCTGGATGGATGGCGGCGGAAAAGTCCGAAGGCTTCGTCGTGGTCTGGGCGACGGTGGACAAGAGCGCCGGGCGAGCAGGAATCAAGCCGTTCGTGATCGAGCACGGGACTCCCGGGATGTCGGTGGTACGACTCGAGAAGAAGCTCGGTATCCGGGTCAGCGATACCGCGGCAATCGTCTTCGACAATTGCCGGATCCCGGCTGACCATCTTCTGGGTAGCCCCGAGGTGAAGCGCGACCGCGGCGGGTTCAAGGACGTAATGGCGACGTTCGACGCGACCCGGCCGATCGTGGCGGCGATGGCGATCGGGGTGGGACGCGCCGCGCTCGACTTCGTACGCGACTTCCTCGGCGAACAGAAGGTGGAGATTCGCTACGGCCTCTCGCCGCGTCGGCTCAGCGCCATCGAGCGCGACTTCATGGAGATGGAAGTCCAGCTCAAAGCCGCCCGTCTGCTCACCTGGCGCGCGGCCTGGATGCTGGATGCGGGGATGCGCAACAACTTGGAGGCCTCGATGGCCAAGGCCAAGGCGGGGCTGGCGGTCACCCAGATCACGCAGAAGGCGGTAGAGATGCTGGGGCCACTGGGCTATTCGCGCCGCTACCTGGTCGAAAAGTGGATGCGCGACGCAAAGATCAATGACATCTTCGAGGGCACCCAGCAGATCAACCTGCTGATCGTCGCCCGCCGCATTCTCAACTACTCAAGCAAGGAGCTCAACTGAACGCGCGCGCGGCGCCGACGACCATTTGGGAATCGAAAAAAAAAGCGGCCGGCTCGTCGGAGCCGGCCGCCTTTGCCCTTGCCGCAAGGGCGGATAGGCACTTCAGTAGTACCACTTGCCCTTGTCCCAACTGAAGATCTCGCGCGTGGGGACTGTGGTCACCGAGGGCTTGGCGTGCAAGGCCTCCTCGATTGTCTTGCCGGTTAGCGTGTTGTCCAACTCCTTGTAGGTCAGTTCGCCAATTGGTACGCCGTTGTGCGCCTGCTTGCAGGTGCAGCTTTCGATCGGGCCATAGCCGACATAGGTGCCGGTCTCCATCCCGTTTTGAAGCTTCCAAGTGATGTGGGCGAGGTTGTCTGCCTCGCGCTCGGCGAGCTTGCGATGCCAGTCCTCGCAGAAGCCGGCGAACGAGGCCTTGGCGATCTCGAACTGCTTGAGCGCGCGCATCATCAGAGGACTGAGCTTCTCGGCGGTCGCCGCCATACTCTGGCCGTCCACGCCCTTAAGCACCGCCTTGGCAGCGGAAGCGTTGGGGGCGGGTTGAGATCCAGAGGGAAGGGCGGGCGAAGTTGCGCCGGTCATCGCGACAGTCGATGAAGAGCGGGCCGTTGCGGCGGCGGGCACCATGATCGAGGCGCCTGGGACTGTCGGCTTCGTGGATGCTGCCGAGGTTGGCGCCGCAGCTGGGGCCGAGGGGGGGTGAGGTAGCAGCGACTGCGCTGTTGCGGCGAGTGGAAGCAGGAACAGGTCGAGTGCGATCATGCCGACGGCTGTCGAAAAGGCCCTCGTGCATCCCCGCCAAACATAGCCCATAGACGCCCCCCGAAACTCCGGTTGCACGACAATTATTGCGCGCCGCGAAGCTCTGTAAAGAGGTACAGCCTCAAGCCCGCGTAAGCGAAGAATCGCGCTGTAAACCGAAGGCGGAGCCACGCCGCCTGGGCATGTCAATCCGGTGCGCCAGGGACGTTGGAGGGAAGCGGACGCACACGCCGGTCAGCCGCGGTACGGCGGCGGCCGCAGCCCAAATTGGGCTGCGGCCGCCGTCCATGGTTAGCTGGCTGCGTCTACTGGATTGGCACCAGCTCGACTCGCCGGTTTTGGGCGCGCCCTTCGGGCGTCGAGTTGGTCGCCACGAAGTGCGTCTTGCCGTAGCCGTGCGGAATCAGCCGGCTCTCAGCGACGCCGTGGTCGGCCAGGTACTTGACGACCGCGTCCGCGCGCCGCTCGGACAGCTTCTGATTATAGCGCACCGTGCCGATCGCATCGCAGTAGCCGTTTACGTTGACGTTCACGTTCGGATGCGCCTTGAGGATGTCGGCGGCCTCGTCCAGCACCGCGGCGTCCTGCGGACGGATGTTGGACTTGTCAAAGTCGAAATGCACGCCACGCAGGATCAACTTCTCCGGCGCTGGTGGAGGCGGCGGCGGAGGCGGAGGAGGCGGCGGCGGGGGAGGGGGTGGCGGAGGCGGCGGCGCGGGCGCCATCAGGTACCCGATGATTCCGCCGATGATTGCGCCACCGACGATCCCGGCCGGGATCGCGGGCCAGTTATCGCTGTTATCGGCGGCGTAAACTCCGCCACCGATACCGCCGCCGATAAGGGCGGCGCCGGCCACGGCCCCATAGATCGTGTAGTCCTTTTGCTCCTGCGTCATCCCGCAGCCCGCCAAGCCAACGGAGGCTGCTAGGCACAGGGCCACAATCCCCTTTCCTCGACTTCTCCCTGCCATAACCCTTCCTTTCCGTGGTCCGGGCGCTGAAGGACGTCGGCGCGGCCCGAATAAACCCGTTCAGCGCGCCACTGAACCAAGTCGAAGCCGCCCCGGAACTGATGCTGGCCTCAGCGAGCTGTGAGCGAAGGCGCCGGCTTCGGCGCTGCACCCAGCGATACGCCGCTAAAAATATAGGGAGCGCTTCGGGTGTATTGCAACAATTTGGAGCAACTTAATTCTAACAATCGTTGTGTTTTCACTTGCGTCGAATTTGTTATTAGCGAGTCGCTAGCGAAAACATTGGCGCATTTTGGGCGTGATTTCGTTCAAATCGACGGGCCCGGTGAATCTGTGCAGCCTCTTGAAAATGCCAAGTCAGCATAGAGAAAGGCCGGACCGGCTCATCGCCGGCCCGGCCTTCAGCCGAGACCTTGAGCTTTGGCCCTTCTCTCTCAGCACTTCAACGTGCCGGCGGGAAAAGCTGCCCTTCAATCCATGTCGTGTCCGTGATGCCCGTGGTGCGCATGGCCGCCGTGATGGCCGTGGTGCCAAGCGTAGTTCGCCGCGCCCGGCGCATCGTCGTCACCGTCGTCGCGGTGCTTGCCGTGATGCTTGTACCAGCCGAGGTGTTTGCCGTGGTCGTGATGCTCATGCTCCTCGAACTCCTCATGCTCCTCGCGTTCCTCAGCCTGTTCGAGGGCGCGCTGACGCCTCCATTGGTCGCGCCAGTCGCGATCGCTCCAATCGTCGGCGTCGCGCCACTGGCTACGCTCTTGCCATCGATGATAGCGCTGCCACTGATTGAAGCTCCACCCACGAGCGGCCATCTGGCGCTGCACGGCCGGATGCTTTTGCAGGAAACGCCTGAAATTGGGGTGCCGCGCGAGGAAGGTAGGGTCAGTCGATAGCGCGGGATTCACTGCCAAGGCTTGGTCCACCTGCGGATGGGAATGGAGAAAATTAGCGAGCGCGTAGGCGTTGCCGTCCGGACGATAGGATGGCGCTTTGGCGAGCATCGCCTGGTAGGCGCTCGGGTTCTGCTGGAGGTACGACCAAAGGGTCGGATGCTGGGTCATGAAGCCCGGGCTGCGGTAGAGGCTCGGGTTACCAGTCAACGCGTTTTGTAGCTCTGGATGCTGTGCGAGAAAGCCGTAGTAGTTCTGAAGGGCGTTTGACTGCGCCATCGCCGGTGCTGCGGCCAAGGTCAGCACTGCAGCCATCAGCAGTTCTTTCAGCATTCTCCTCATAATAGGTTTTTGCCTCCTCCCCGGTCGCCGCTGGGCCCCGGGAATCATTCCTGACGAAGCGACAACGACTCTGTCGTCAAAAGCATGGCCGATGCCACTCAATTTGGCCGTCGCGGTGCTCGTTTTTGCCTGATCAAACGGGCAAAAGATGGACGGACCAGACTTGGGCAATACGCAAAGGTGCAACGCGCCACCGTAATTGGTGCAACGACGATACCTTCAACTGGGCATTCGCCGATTTTTCGCCGAACGCGTCAACAGCGCAACTACCTTCGAGGTGGGCTTTTCCATCCAGGCGTCAGACTTGATCGGCTGTTCGGCGCGCTCACAACGCGGGTCCACCCTGAGGCTGCGACTGCCGCAGACCGTCGGGTGCGAGCACGCGGGTGTTGAGTTCGCCGTCGAGCTCGGCCCGCGCCCGCGGCAGAACATGGGGGTAGTTGCGCTGGATGAAGTCGATAAGTTTCTCGCGCACCTCGCACCTGAGGTCCCACGCCAGCGACGAGTCGGCGGCGCTCGCCAGGGCGCGGATCTGGATCGTGCGCTCGGTAGCGTCCGTCACTTGCAGCACGCACACCTTGCGGTCCCATCGCGGACTTGCCTCGAGTATCCGCGTGAATTCCTGGCGCAGCGGCTCGATTGGCGTGCGGTAATCGAGGTTGAGGTAAACGTAGGCGAGCAGGTCGGCGCTCTGCCGGGTCCAGTTTTGGAAGGGCGTCTTGATGAAATAGGAGATGGGCAGGAGCAGCCGGCGCAGGTCCCAGGTGCGCATCACGACGTAGGTCGTGGTGATTTCCTCGATCCATCCCCACTCGTTGTCGGCAATCACGACGTCTTCGAGCCGGATCGGTTCAGTCAGGGCGATCTGAAGCCCGGCGACCAGGTTCTCGATCGTCGGCCGCGCGGCCAGCGAGCCGGCTAGGCCGAGGATCCCGGCGGAGGCCAGGACGCTGGTGCCGATCGTCCGCGCCCAGTCGAAAGTGGTCAGCGCGACTCCCGCCGCGATAATCGTCACCACCAGGGTCAACACCCGTTTGAAGACCACGAACTGCGTGCGTATCCGCCGCGCCTTGAGATTGTCTTTCACATCGACACGAAACCGCTCGACCAGGAGGTCTTCGACAACCGAGCCCAGCCTGATCGTCAGCCACGCGACGGCGTAGATCAGCAGTAGGCCGATTACGTGGCGGACCGGATTGTCCACGGCCGGAGGTATCGCGAGCGAAGGCAGCACGAGGTCCAGCGCGAGCAGCGGGAGCATCAGTCGTAGCGGACCGGCGCAGTGCCGGGCGAGAGAGTCGTCCAGCGTGCTTTGCGTACGCGCCGCCAGCCGGCGCATCAGCGAGAGCGCCGCCGCGCTCAGCGCGAACCCGGCGGCCAGCGCGGCGACGAAGACGCCGGCGTTGATCGCGATTCCAATCCAATCGACCGTCGTAAGCGCGCTCATCGGGTCACCTCGCGAGATCGCGGATCGGGCGGCGTGCCGCCCGGCCGCCGGCGCGTTCAAGATCAGCGGGACGGAATAATCGGGCTGACGGTTAAATTCTGGATCGTTCGGTTTGCCGTACGCAATCTCGCGGAGCCCCGCGTTTTGCCGACCGCATCGGGATGCAGCATGGCGCGCTGTGCGCAAAGGCGCGCGGCGCTGTTCGCCGCCCGCTCGACGCACCTGCTAAAATAACGGCCGTGCTCTCTCTGGCGCGCGGCAAGGAAGGCGTCTTCCGCCTGGTTTCCAACTATCGCCCGCAGGGCGACCAACCGGCGGCGATCGAAGCGCTCAGCCGCAACATCCACGACGGGGTGCGCCACCAGGTGCTACTCGGCGTCACCGGCTCGGGCAAGACGTTCACGATGGCCAACGTAATCGCCAACGTGAACAGGCCCACGCTGGTGATCGCGCCCAACAAGACGCTGGCCGCCCAGCTCTACAATGAGTTCAAGAGCCTGTTTCCGGAGAACGCGGTCCGTTACTTCGTCTCCTACTACGATTACTACCAGCCCGAGGCCTACGTTCCCTCGACCGACACCTACGTCGAGAAGGACGCCAGCATCAACGACGAGATCGACAAGCTGCGCCACTCGGCGACCAAGGCGCTGCTCGAGCGCAACGATGTCCTGATCGTCGCCTCGGTCTCCTGCATCTACGGCCTGGGCGAGCCCGAGGTGTACTTCGAGATGCTGGTCTTCGTCGAGGAGGGCCAGGAGATCGAGCGCGACCGGGTGCTGCGCAAGCTGGTGGACATCCAGTACCAGCGCAACGACTACGACTTCCATCGCGGCACCTTCCGCGTGCGCGGCGACATCGTCGAGGTCTTCCCAGCCTACGAAGAGAGCCGCGCGGTGCGAATCGAGTTCTTCGGCGACCAGGTCGAGGCGCTCTACGAGGTCGATCCACTGCGCGGCAAGGTGATCCGCAAGCTTCAGAGCGTGGCGATCTATCCGGCCTCGCACTACGTCACCACCGAGGACCGGATGGAACAGGCGGTGCACAACATCCGCGCCGAGCTCAAAGAGCGGCTGGAATTCTTCCGCCGCGAAAACCGCCTGCTCGAGGCGCAGCGGCTCGAGCAACGCACGCTGTACGACCTCGAGCTGTTGGCCGAGATGGGCTTCTGTCCAGGAATCGAGAACTACTCGCGCCATCTGACCGGCCGCGCGCCGGGCCAGCCGCCGCCGACGCTGCTCGACTACTTTCCTCGCGACTACCTGCTGTTCGTTGACGAGAGCCACGTCACCATCCCGCAGCTCGGCGGGATGTACCGCGGCGACCGCTCGCGCAAGGAGACGCTGGTCGAGTACGGCTTCCGCCTGCCCTCGGCGCTCGACAACCGACCACTGAATTTCGAGGAATGGGAGTCGCTGGTGCGCCAGTCTGTGTACGTCTCGGCCACGCCCGGTGACTACGAGCTCAAGGTCTCGGGCGGACTGGTCGTCGAACAGCTCATCCGGCCCACCGGGCTTATCGATCCCGAGATCGAGGTGCGCAAGGCGGGCACCCAGGTCGACGACCTGCTCGGCGAAATCCGCAAGCGGGTCGAGGCCGGCGAGCGCGTGCTGGTCACCTGCCTGACCAAGAAGATGGCCGAAGACCTCACCGATTACTACCACGACCTCGGCGTGCGGGTGCGCTACCTGCACTCAGACATCGAAACCATCGAGCGCGTCGAGATCATCCGCAGCCTGCGCAAGGGCGAGTTCGACGTGCTGGTCGGCATCAACCTGCTGCGCGAGGGGCTGGATATCCCCGAGGTCTCGCTGGTCGCGATCCTCGACGCCGACAAGGAAGGCTACCTGCGTTCGGCCCGCTCGCTCATCCAGACCATCGGGCGCGCCGCGCGCAATGCCCGCGGCCGGGTATTGATGTACGCCGACGCAATTACCCCCTCGATGCGGGTCGCGATCGACGAAACCAACCGTCGGCGTTCCAAGCAGATCGCCTACAACGAGGAGCACGGGATCACGCCGCAGTCGATCGTCAAGGCAATCGACGCCTCGCTGGTCGAGATGTACTCGCCGGAGTGGGCAGTGGTACCGGAAGTCGAGGAAGCGCCGGCCGAGCGCGAAGTGATTGCGGCCCACGAGCTGCCCGACCGGATCAGCGAGCTGAGGCGCGAGATGATGGAGGCGGCGGAGGCGCTGGAGTATGAGCGCGCGGCCGAGCTGCGCGACCGGATAAAGCGGCTCGAGCGGCAGGTCTTCGGCATGGACCAGCCCAGGAGCGAGGCGGCCAAACCCGCGCCGCCGCCGGGCTCGGCCCATCAGCATGCCAGCGACGCGATGCGCGCGCGGCTGGAGCGCCACAAGATCAAGGACGTGAGCGAGAAGCCGCTGCCGCAGCGCGGTCGGAGCAGGGGCCGCGGCGCGCGCGGCGGCCGTGCCGCGGCGTCCAGCGCGCGCCAGGGCCGCCTGACGCTTATCCCCGACCCGCCGAAATAGGCTTCTGAGAGAAGCGAAGCATTTCCGCCAAGCCAGCTTCTGACACCTAGCGCTTGACCTCGAAGGACGGGCCCGCGTAGATGCTGGCCGGCGCGTACATCCCGCCGCCGAAGTCGGGGTCAGCGAAGACGTTGCGCCCCGCCGTCAGCCCGCCGTCAACCACCATCGCGGCGCCCGTTATCCACTCCGACTCGTCGCTGGCTAGGAAGAGCGCCATGTTGGCGATATCCTCGCCATGGCCGGCGCGTTGGAGCGGATGGAGCCGCGCCAGCAGCTTTTCCATCATTTCGCGGTCCTGCGAGACGAAGTTGAAAATCGGCGTGTTGATTCCGCCTGGGCAGATGCAGTTGACGCGGATCTTGTCCTTGGCGGCTTCGAGCGCGACCGAGCGCGTGAGATTGATGACGCCGGCCTTGGCCGCGCTGTAAGAATGCGGACCGTGGCCGCCGGCGAGCCCGGCCACCGAAGCTGTCGATATGATGGAACCGCCGCCGATCCTGCGCATCTCGGGAATCGAATGCTTCATCCCGAGGAACACCCCGCGCAACAGGACGGCCTGCGTGCGATCCCAATCTTCGACCGTGGTGTGCTCGATACTTCCGAGCGCGCCGCCCAGGCCGGCGTTGTTGAAAGTGATGTCGAGGCGGCCGAACTCCCTGACCGCCCGCTCGACCATCGCCTTGACCGCGGCTTCGGAAGTTACGTCGGTCTTCTGAAACACGGCGCGGCCGCCGTTTTCCTTGCACTCGCGCACCGCGGCGGCGCCGCCTTCTTCGTTGAGGTCGGCGATCACGACCGCCGCGCCTTCGCCCGCGAAGCGCGCCGCCGTCGTGCGGCCCATCCCGCTGGCCGCGCCGGTGATCACCGCGACTTTGCCGTCCAATCTGCCCATGATGAAACCCCTCGTTTGGCCGCCGCTGCGCGCCGGCCCAAAGCCGGTCAGGCCGAAGCGGTGATGATGGTATAATCCACGATTGATGTCCAAAGAGCGAATCGGAGACCGGCGCGCGGCGGCGGCGATGGTGCGTGCGGCGGAGGGGATGCATCAGCGCGCCCGTGGCGGCGACGCTGCGGAGCAGGCCGCAGCGTCGCCGTCGCGAGCGGTCGATGCTGCTGACTCCGTTGCGGGCGGCGATGGCGGCGCCGGCGCGCAGGCCAGCCTGGTGCTGCCCGCCGAGCGCCGGCGCTTCGACTCGCTGGTCAGCTACCCACCGCCGGACGGGGGCGGCGCCGAGACGCCGGTGGCGGCCGACGCCGACGCCGCGCTCGAGCGCAAGCTCGACGCCATTCCCGTAGAGCCGGGCGTCTATCTGCTGCGCGAGCGGCCGAGCCCGAGCGGCGCGCCGGGCAAGGTGCTCTACGTCGGCAAAGCCAAGTCGCTGCGCGCGCGTGTGCGCGCCTACTTCCGCGAGAGCGGCGACACCCGCTTCCAGGTGCGGTTTCTGATGCGCCGCGTGCGCGACTTCGACGTGCTGGTCGCGCGCAGCGAAAAGGAAGCGCTCATACTCGAAAACAATCTGATCAAGCAGTATCGCCCGCGCTACAACATCCGGCTCAAGGACGACAAGTCGTATCTCAGCGCCAAGATCACCAATCATCCCTGGCCGCGGATCATGGTCACCCGCAGGATCGTGCGCGACGGCGGCAAATACTTCGGCCCCTTCGGTTCGGCCGACGGCCTGCGCGAGACCATCGACGTCATCCGCAAGGTCTTCCCGCTCCGGACCTGTTCGGACGCGGTGTTCAAAAACCGCGCCCGCCCGTGCCTGGAGTACCAGATCAAGCGATGCCTGGGGCCGTGCTGTCTGCCCGTTGACCGCGCCGAGTACGAAGGCCATCTGCGGGCCGCCCAGATGCTGCTCGAAGGGCGCAACCTGGAGCTGCTCAAGGAGATGCGCGAGCGGATGCGCACGCACGCGCAACGGTTGGAGTTCGAGGACGCCGCGCGCGTGCGCGACCAGGTGCGGGCGATCGAAAAGACGGTCGAGCGCCAGACCGTGCTCCATCACTGGGGCATCGACCAGGACGTCTTCGGGCTCTACCGCGAGGGCGGCTTTATTGAGGCGATCGTCCTGATGGTCCGCGGCGGCAAGCTCACCAGCACGCAGGGATGGAGTTTCCAGGACCTCGAGTTCGCCGACGAGGATGTGCTCGCCGACCTGCTCACCCAATTCTACTCCGGCGCCCGCAACATCCCGGACGAAGTGATCGTGCCGGTCGCGCTGGAGGACGCCGAGGCGCGCGCCGAACTGCTCAGCGAACGGCGCGGCAAGAAGGTCGAGTTCCTCGTTCCCCAGCGCGGCGAAAAGCTGCGGCTTTTGGAGATGGCGATGGACAACGCGCGGCAGAGCTTCGCCGCGCGCCGCGACAACGAGAACACGCGCGAGCGAATGCTCGAAGAGCTGCGCGCGCGGCTCCATCTGCGTAACACGCCCAAGCGCATCGAGTGCTTCGACATCTCCAACTTGCAGGGCTCGATGGTGGTCGGGGCGCAGGCGACCTTCGACGAGGGTGAGCCGCGCAAGGAACTGTACCGCCGCTACCGGATCCGCACGGTCGAGGGGCAGGACGATTTCGCCAGCATGTACGAGGTGCTGAGCCGCCGGCTCAAACGCGCCGTCGCCGAAGGCGAATACCCCGACCTGTGGGTGATCGACGGCGGCAAAGGGCAACTGAATGTAGCGCTTGAGGTATTGCGCGAATTCAAACTGCTCGACCAGATCGACGTGGTCGGACTCGCCAAGCAGCACGTGCTCAACGCGCCGCGCGCGCGCTCGGTGGTCAAGTCCGAGGAGCGCGTCTTCCTGCCCAACCGCAAAGACCCGATCGTTTTGCCGAAGAACTCGACCGCGCTCTTCCTTCTGGTCCGCATCCGCGACGAGGCTCATCGCTTCGCCATCACCTACAACCGCGAGCTGCGCAGGCGCGCGCGCCTGCGCTCGGTGCTGGACGACATCGAAGGAGTCGGCCCGGTGCGCCGGCGCGCCCTGTTGACGCATTTCGGCAGCTTGCGGCGGATTCGCCAGGCCAGCGTCGAGGAGCTGGCGGTGGTCAAGGGGATGAATCGCGAGCTGGCCGCCGAAGTCAGGCGTTACCTCGACACGATGCACGCGCTGCTCGACAATGAGGAGCGCGCCGAGGCGGCCGAGGAGGCCGCGGCCAACGTGCAGGCATCCGCCGACGACGCGCAGCTCGACCTCGCGCTCGCGCACGACGAGTCCACCGACGCCGGCCCAAGCGACGCAGCTCCTGACCCCGACTGACGCGCCGCGCGCGCCTATTCGGTGATTATCTTGACCCGCTGGCCGGGAGTCAGCTCCGCGCCCGGAGCGAGACCGTTGAGCACGCGAAAGCGCTCGGCGCGATAGGTCTCGAACGCCATCCGCTTCGCCATCGCCGCCACGGTGTCGCCCTTGTTGACCATGACCACACGCACCCGCAGCGGTTTGAGCGCCGCCGCCTCGGCCGGGCTCAGCGTGCGGAAGCTCTGGATCGTGCGCATGTTGCCTGGACCAAGCTGCGCCAGCAGCGTGAGCGGGGTCAGGAAGCGGAAGCGATAGACGCGCGCGGGTTCGGTGCGGATCGCCGCCAGCCTGAGCTCCATCGGGCCGCGATTGGTCTGTACGTTGACCCATCCGGTGGCCGCCTCCAGCCCGTTGACGCGCATCGCGGTGACCCCGTTAAGCGTGGTGCGGCCGGCGCCGCCAACGTACTGCGCCATCGTCATCTGACGCAGCCGCTCGGGCTGCGGCGCGGCGTCGAAGACGATCAGCGCCTCGCCGGGGCCGGGCGCGAAGACCGCGTTCTGCGTGTTGAACAGCTGGTACTCGGGCGGGACCTCGAAGCTGATGCGCAAAAGCGGATGGCTGAACGTGCGCCCGCGGATGTAGCCCTGCGAGGCCGGTTCGCCGTAAAGCATCCCGTCGATCGCTTCGAGATAGCTGTCGCGTCCCACCGTCGGATTCGCAACGACCGTTACCCTGGCGGCTGCGATGGCGCTCTCGATCCGATCCGCGGTGGTCGGATGGGTGGCGAGAAAGCCGAAGCGTTCCGCGCGGCCCGGCTGTCCGAGGATCGTCTCCTGAAGCGTGGTGTAGGCCTGGAGCTTGCGCAGGAACGCAACCGCGGCGCGCGGGTCATAGCCGGCGCGCGCCATGTAGCGGGCGCCGAGCTGGTCGGCTTCGTACTCCTGCTCGCGCGAGAAGCTGCGCAGATAGGCCAGCGCGGCGAGCTGCGTCCCCTGGATAAGCGCGGCGGGGGCGCCGGTCGCGATCGCGAGCGCGGCGATCCCGAGCGAGGCCAGCGTCTGGCGGCTCTGCTGCTGCGCGTGATGGAGCGCGGTGATGTGGCCGAGCTCGTGACCGAGCACGCTGGCGACCTCGCCCTCGTTGTCGGCGAGCGCGAGCAGTCCGCGGGTGATGTAAACGTAGCCGCCGGGGGTGGCGATCGCGTTGACGATCGGTGAGTTGAGGATGGTGAATGTGTAGGTCACGTCGGTGCGTTCGGTCTGGCGCGCCAGCGCCTGGCCGATCCGATTGACGTAGGCGTCGAGTCCGGAGCCCTCGTAGGCGCCGCCGAAGGCCTGCAGGATCTGCGGATGCTGTTCGCGCCCGATGCGTGCCTCGTCCGCCGCGGTGGTGAAGCCGGTCAGGGCGGTTCGGCCGGTGGCTGGATTGACCGCGCAACCGGCGGGCGCGAGCGTGAGCGCCGCTGCCGCGAGCATAGCGGTTAAAACTAGCCGGCTGATCTTTTCGGGTCGTGCAAACCGCAATTCTGCCGTGCGCATCATTTACATTATCCGCCTCACAATAGGACGTGACATCTTTTTTATCGGCGGCGCTACTCGAGATCGCGCCGATCTATCTGGTCGCCGGAGCGATCGTCGCGGGCGACGCGCTTGGCCTCTGCACGTTCGCCCCTCCGCCGTGGGCGGCCGCCGTGGCGGCGTTCGGTGCCCTTCTCCTCTATATCCGGCGCACAGCCGCGGTCGCGATGGCGCTCGCCCTGATCGCGATAGCTGCCGCGGCGGCATCGACGGCGCGCAAGACCATCGCGCCGCCGCGCAGCCGCTCAAGCCTGGCCAGTTTCGCTGACGGTGCGACCGTCACGGTTGAGGGATGGATCGACCGCGCGCCGGAGCGCTTTGCGGATCGCGAGTACGTGTACGTCGATGTCGAGCGCGCGGGCCTCGACGCGGCCACGATGCGTCGGGTCCGCGGCACGATCCGCGTAACCGTAATCGGCGGCAGCGCCGACGTGCGGGTCGGCGACGAGGTGGAGTTGCGTGGCGCGCTGCGTTTCGCGCGCGCCTTCGGCGACCCCGGCGAATTCGACTACGCCGCCTACCTCGCGCGCAACGCAATCGCCGCGCGCCTCGTGCTCAACCCGCGCAGCGATACGGCGCTTGCCGTTATCGGCCATCGCAGCCGCTTTCCGCAGGCGCAAATCGCGGCAGTACGCACGCGGATCGGTGCGCTGATCGACGCCGGTCTCGTCGGCGATGAGCGCGCGGAACTGCGCGCACTGGTGATCGGCGACCGCGGCGGAATCACGCGCGGGCTGCGCGAGCGCTTCGCGCGCACCGGCCTTGCCCACATGCTGGTGATCTCCGGGCTCCACTTTGGTTGCGTCGCCGCGGCCGCTTTCGCCACTGTGCGGTTAGTGATGTCGCTCGTCTCTTCGCTGTGTGCGCTTGGCTACGCGAACAAGCTCGCCGCCGCGTGCGCCGCGTTGGCGGTAATGGCATATGCCGCCATCGCCGGGCATCACGTCTCGACCACGCGCGCGCTGGTGATGGTGCTGGCGTATACGCTGGCGGTGGTCACGGACCGCGCGCGCGAGGTGATGGCGAGCCTGGCGCTGGCCGCGATCGTGATTTGCCTTGCGATGCCCGGCTCGAGCGGCGATATCGGCTTCCAACTCTCATTCGTATCGGTGATAGCGATCGTGCTCGGGATGCGGCGCTTCACGGCCTGGTGGCGGCTGCGTCTCGAGCGGCGCGACGTGATCGCCGGCCCCCCCTCCCGCGCGATGCGTATGGCGGCCGTGGTCGGGGGATATGTCGCGGTTTCATTCTGGGCGTTGCTGGGTGTCGCGCCGCTCACCGCCTATCACTTCAACCAGTTCTCGGCCGTAGGCGTGGTCGCCAACGCGGTCGTGGTGCCGGTGATGGCGCTGGGCGGCGTGGTATGCGGCCTGGCGGGATGCCTGGTCGGGCTCGTCGCGCCAACCCTGGGCGTGCCGGTGCTGCGCATGGCGGGATGGGCGCTTTGGCTGGGGACGGCGCTTGCCGGATGGTTTGTCGAATGGCCGGCGGCCTATTTCAGGACGTTCACGCCAACACTGCTCGAAATTGCGATTGCCTACGGATGGCTCCTGCTATGGCTGAGCCGGCCGTTCGTCTGGCCCGAAGGCGCCGCCGCGCCCGCCGGGCAACCCAGGCCGGCTGCGGTCGGCTCCGCCGTGCGCTTGTGCCCCCCTGCACGCTGGCGTATCGCGGCGCTCGCGCTCCTCGCTGTAGCGACGGCGGCAGACGCGGGGTGGTGGAGCGGCGCGCGATGGTTCGATCAGGGCCTGCGGGTGACCTTCCTTTCGGTGGGCGAGGGGGACGCGGCGGTGGTGCGCTTCGGCGGCGGGCGCGTGATGCTGATCGACGCGGGCGGCGCGTGGCCCGATGGTTTCGATTTCGGCGAGCGCGTGGTGGCGCGCTACCTGTGGACGAAGAAGATCATGCACGTCGACTACCTGGTGGTGAGCCATCCCGACCTCGACCATTTCGGCGGGATGGCATTCGTCGCGCGCAATTTCTCGCCCGCCGAGTTCTGGACCAGCGGCGCCATCAGTACCGACGCCGCCTACCGCGCCTTGATGGCTCAGATCGCAGCCGAAGATATCCCGGTGCGTATCGTCAACTCTGCGATGCCGCCCGTGCGAATCGCCGGTGCAACCGTACGCTGTCTAAATCCGCAACCCGGCGAGGTCGCCAGCAGCAACAATCTCTCGATGGTGCTGCGGATTGCGCAGCGCGGGCGCAGTGTGATGTTTACCGGCGATCTCGAAGCGGAAGGCGAACGGACCCTGCTTGCCCACGTGCCCGAGTCCGAGCTCGCCTCGACGGTGCTCAAGGCGCCGCATCACGGCAGCCGCACCTCGTCGAGTGCGCCCTTCGTCGAGGCGGTGCACCCGCGCGTGACCGTCGTCTCGCTTGGCTACCGCAATCGCTTTCATTTTCCGGCGCCCGAGGTGGTCGAGCGTTACCGGGAATCCGGTGCGCTGGTTTTGCGCACGGATATGGACGGCGCGGTCAGTATCGAGTTTGCGCCAGACTCGATTGGCGTGCGCACGTACAACGGTGGGGCGATAAACCTGCCGCCGGCGCCGCCGGCAGTCATCGCGCGCGGCGAGTAACGCGAGCAGGCGTGGGGCTCTATTTCTCGGACGAGGGCGCGATATTCTGGCGGGCCAGGCGCGCGCGGTCAATGTAACCGGTCTTGCCGTACCTGGCGACGGATTCCTCAACTTCCTTCATCAGTTCGACCGCCGGCTTCTCCAAGTCGAGCACCTGCCCATAGGGCTGTTTGGCCTTGAGCCCGGTGTTCCAGTACACCTCGAACCGATTGCCCTCGGGATCGAGGCCATAAACGCCGATCGCGTTGCCGTGGGAAAGAATGACGTCGATTTGGACACCCTTTTCCTTGAAGCGACGATAAAAGCCGAGCACGTCCTCCAGCGAGTTGCAGCGGAACGAGACCTGTTGCACCACACGCGCGTCGCTGCCGACATTGCGCCCGCGGCAAAGCAGGAGTTCGTGATGCTCTTCGTCGGGGCGCGAGCTCATGAACACCATTCCCAGTTCCGGGTCTTCGTCGCTGACGGTCAGGCCGAGGATATCGCGATAGAAGGACTTCTGTTTTTCGAGGTCCTGCACGTGGAGACCGACGTGTCCGAGCCTGGCGATCGACGGGGTAGCCATTGCGTGCCCTCCTCAGGTCCGTCCCTATTTTTGCCTGACCAGCGGTCCGGTGGGCTTGTCGGCCGCGAAGTTGGGCCACGGCGCCCGCGCGGCGGCCACCCGGTTGCGCAGCACGCCAATCCCCTCGGTCTCCATCTCAACTACGTCGCCTGCCTCAAGCCGCTTGTTGCCGGCGTAGGTGCCGAGCGAGATCACGTCGCCCGCCTCCATCAGGGTGTAGTCCGAGCAATAGGCGAGCACCTCGAAGGGATCGAAGATCATCGCGGAGGTGTTGCCTATGCGCCGGACCCGGCCGTTGACTCGCACTTCCATCCTGAGGTTGCGCGCGTCGGGCAGCTCGCGGGCCGTCACGACCCACGGACCCATCGGACAGAAACTCGCGAAGTTCTTCGCGTAGCTGTACGGCTGGCCCATCTTCAGCCGCTCGCGCTGGCGGTCGCGCGCCGAGACGTCGTTGCAGATGGTATAGCCGAAGATGTAATCGCGCGCCGCGGAGGGCCGGATGTGCCGGCAGTCGCGCCCGACGACCAGTGCCAGCTCGTGCTCCTCGTCAACCATCTGCGGGAACGGCGGCAGCTCGATCTCGCCCTCGTGCCCGACGAGGTTGCTGCTGTACTTGGCGAAGATGATCGGCTCGTCGAAGAAGCTGAGCTTGCTCTCCTCGATATGCTCGCGGTAGTTGAGCGCCAGCGCCAGAATCTTGGGCGGGCGCAGGATCGGCGGCAGCCATTTCGGGTGCCGCACGGCGTAATCGGCGAGCTTGCCGGCGCCGCGCAGCCGCTCGACGCTTTCGGCCGCCACGGTGTCGATGTCGATTCCGGCCTGGATAATTGCGAGCAGCGAAGCGGCGCATCGCAGCTCCGGATGCGTCGTGTTGAGCGCGCAGGTCAGGTCGTAGATGCCGTCGGCGAGCGCGACCCCGACGTGCGCCTCCGCCCCAGCCTCGAACGACAGCAACTTCATGCCCCGGCTCCTCCGATTCCGCGCCCGAGTCTAGCGCAACCCAGAGGGGAGGGGGTAACTCGGGGCCGATGTGGTAGAAGCCGGGGTAACTCGGGGCCGAGGTGGTAGAAGCCGGGTGTGAGGCTCACGCGAGCGGAGTTTCTGCGGCTCGCGGCCGCAGCGGCGGGCGCGCTGATGCTCGACGCCGCCGTGCGAGTGTTGCGCGCCTCCATTTTGGGAGCGGTATCGCAGAATCCGGAGGTTGCAACGATGAATAATCCCGGCCGGGCGATGCTCACGCGGCCGATCCCGACCAGCGGCGAGGCGCTGCCAATAATCGGGCTGGGCACGTGGCAGACCTTCGACGTCGCGCTCGACCCCACCACGCGCAAGGCTCTCACTGAAGTGCTCCGCCTGCTGCTCGACGGCGGCGGCAAGGTGATCGACAGCTCGCCGATGTACGGGCGGGCCGAGGCGGTGGTCGGCGAGCTGCTCGCCGCAATGCACGCGCGCGAGCGAATCTTCCTCGCGACCAAGGTGTGGACCTCGGGGCGCGAGGAGGGAATCGCGCAGATGCGCCGCTCGGCCGAGCTGCTCCGCACGCGCGTCATCGACCTGATGCAAGTGCATAACCTGGTCGATTGGCCGACCCAGCTCGCGACGCTGCGCCGGATGAAGGACGCCGGGCAGGTGAGGTACATCGGGATCACCCACTACACGCCGTCAGCCTTCGGCGCGCTGGCCGACGTTATGGAGCGCGAGCGTATCGACTTCGTCCAGCTTCCCTATTCGATCGAGACCCGCGAGGCTGAGGCGCGGCTGCTGCCGCTCGCCGCCGAGCGCGGGATCGCGGTGCTCGTCAATCGCCCGTTCGAGGGCGGCGGCCTCTTCCGCCGCGCACGCAAGGCCGCGCTGCCGCCGTTGGCGGCCGAGTTGGGATGTTCGAGCTGGGCGCAGTTCTTCCTGAAATTCATCGTCTCCCATCCGGCGGTGACCTGTGTGATCCCCGCGACCGCCGAGCCGGCCCATCTCGCCGATGATCTCAAGGCTGGCTATGGGCGTCTGCCAGACGCCGCCGAGCGGCGCCGAATGGCCGAGCTGTGGCGTTCGATTTGAAACAGTTGACGCTTTGAACGGCCTGTGGGAGACTCCGCATCGCGGCCGGCCGGCGACGGATGACGCGCGCTCGCCGGGCGCATTTTAGCGTCTTCATCGAGACTCGAAGTTCGGGAGGCAGTCCATGGCTGAGCAGGCGCAAGCGGCCGAAACCGGCCCCAAGCCGATCGTTCCTTTCCTCAAGCTCG
The DNA here is from genome assembly GCA_035650475.1 of Candidatus Binataceae bacterium. Taxonomy (NCBI): domain Bacteria; phylum Candidatus Binatota; class Binatia (SeqCode); order Binatales (SeqCode); family Binataceae (SeqCode); species Binataceae bacterium (SeqCode). The sequence goes on along the minus strand of DASRHP010000012.1, from coordinate 938,304 downwards.
CACCTAAGCCCCACCTGATGGGATGCAAGTGCTCAGCATGCGGCGCGACTTTTCTCGACACCAAACGTGTGGCGTGCTCGAAGTGCGGCGCCACCGACACCCTCAAGCCGATCCAGCTGAGCGACAAGGGCAAGGTGTGGGTCTTCTCGGTGGTTCATCAGTCGTTCCCCGGAATCAAGACGCCTTACATCACGGCGATCGTCGATCTGCCCGAGGGCGTCAGCGTGCGCACCAATATCGTGGGTGTTGAAGCCGAGGAGGCCCAGAAGAACCCCAAGCAGATGTTCGACATGCCGGTGGAGATGATCACCAACGTGGTGGCCAAGGATCGCCAGGGCAACGACGTCGTCGCATTCGCGTTCAAACCGAGCAAGAATTAGGAGAGCAGCATCAGGGCGCCGCGCGCGCTAGGCGCAACCTGAGCGCCGGCTGGTCCGGCAGGAGGATCCGAGATGCAGAACGTTTACGTATTGGGAACCGGGATGATCAAGTTCGGTCGTTATCCGGAAAAGAGCGTGCCCGAGCTGGGCGGCGAGGCGGCCGAAATCGCGCTCAAGGACGCCGGCATCAGTATCAAGGACGTCGAGCTCTTCGCCTGCGGCAACCTCTACCAGGCCAACGCGATGGTCGGGCAGCGCATCCTCCAGCAGATTGGTCAGACCGGCATCCCTGTAGTCAACGTTTCCAACGCCTGCGCCACCGGCTCAACCGCCTTCCGCGAAGCGTACTTGGCGATCGCGTCGGGGATGTATGACGTCACGCTGGCGGTCGGGGTGGAGCAGATGGGCAAGCAGGGCCTGCTCGGCGGCGGAGGCGGCGGCAGCGACCCTGCCTACGCGACCGAGGGGCGGCTCGGCTCGGGCTTGATGCCGGCGGTGTTCGGCCAGGCCGGCGTCGAGCACATGCGCAAGTACGGTACCACCATCGAGCACTTCGCCAAGATCTCGGTGAAGTCGCACAAGCATGCGACCCGCAACCCCTTCTCGCAGTACCGCAATGAGGTCACTCTCGAGGACGTTCTCAACTCGCGCATGATCTCGTACCCCAACACGCTCTACATGTGCTGCCCGACCGGCGACGGTGCGGCGGCGGCGATTCTGGTCTCCGAGAGCAAGCTCAAGCAGCTCGCCGCCGGACGCAAGCGCGCGCGGGTTGCCGCCTCGGTGCTGACCTCGGATCCGTGGACCGACCGCGACCTAGCGCTGCCCGATGTGAGCACGTTGACCCGGCGCGCCTCCAAGAAGGCGTACGAGATGGCGGGCTTGGGCCCCAAGGACGTGAATCTCACCGAGCTGCACGACTGCTTTGCCACCGCCGAGCTCGTGCACTACGAGAACCTCGGCCTGTGCGGCGACGGCGAGGCCGGCAAATTCATCGATAGCGGCGGTGGCAAGCATCCCGACCTCGGCGGCTATGCGCCAGTCAACGTCTCGGGCGGCCTGCTCAGCAAGGGCCATCCGCTGGGCGCCACGGGCGTCGCCAACATCTGTGAAATCGTCTGGCATCTCACCGGGGACCCGCGGGCCAAGGATCGTCAGGTGCCCAATGCCAAGGTGGGCCAGGCGCACGTCATCGGGCTTGGCTCGGCCTGCACCATCCACATCCTGACCGTCTAGGCTTGCGGGGCTGGCCTGTTGCAACGAGGCCGAAGGGGCCGCTTGCTTGGCGGCCCTTTTTCTTGCCCGCCTGCGCGGATAGATTTCTGTTGGGGATAGCGAATCGCTTCGCGGAGATTCTTAGCTTCGCTCAGCATGGTAAGAGAGGCGCCCTTGGGTGTCATCTCGAGCGAAGCGAGTCTGCGAGCGGAGTCCAAGGCTCAGCGCGCGGCGATTCGTTTCACACGGCAACCACGAACGCATCGTGCAACTGACGCGGCTCAGAGGATTCCAGGACATTGCGGGGGCGCAGGCGCGCAGCCTCGCTGTAGTCGAGGACCGCGCGCGCGCCATCGCCGAGCGCCACAACATAAGCGAAGTGCGCATCCCGGTGCTCGAGCGCTTGGAGCTTTACCAGCGCTCCACCGGCGAAACCACCGACATCGTCGAAAAGCAGATGTACGCCTTCGCCGACCGCGACGAGGCCGAGACTACGCTCGCGCTGCGCCCCGAGGGCACACCCGGGGTGGTGCGCGCGTATATCGAGGCCGGCTTGGATCGCAGCGAGCCGGAGCAGCGATGGTACTACGTCGGGCCGATGTTCCGGCGCGAACGTCCCCAAAAGGGGCGCTTTCGACAGTTCTCGCAGTTCGGCGTGGAGATCTTCGGCCGCGCCGACGCCGCCACGGACGCCGAGTTGATGGTGATGATCGACGAGCTCAGACGCGAGCTCGCCCTGGCGTTGAATTTCGAGGTCAATTCGCTCGGATGCCCCGAGTGCCGGCCGCGCTTTCGTCAGGCGCTGCTCGCATGGGGCCGTGCCCATCTGGCCGAGCTCTGCCAGGACTGCCATCAGCGGCTCGAGCGCAACCCGCTGCGCGTGCTCGACTGCAAGATCGACGTTAAGCTCGCCGAGGACGCGCCGAGGAGCCAGGACTACCTCTGCGAGGCCTGCCGCGCGCATTTCGCGATCGTCTGCGAGCTGCTCAGCGATGCCGCGGTGCCGTATCGCGTCAATCCGCGCCTGGTGCGCGGGCTCGACTATTACACCCGCACCACATTCGAGGTGATCTCGGGCGCCGTCGGAGCGCAGAGCGCGGTTGCCGCCGGCGGGCGCTACGACGGCCTGGTCGAAGCGCTGGGCGGTGCTCCGGTGCCGGGCACCGGCTTCGCGATCGGCGTCGATCGCCTCGCGCTCGCGCTGGAGGCGGGGAAATTCGAGGCACGGCCCGACGCCGCGCTGGCCGCCTTGGGCGACGCCGCGGTGCGTGTGGCGATGCGGCTAGCGGGCGAGATGCGCGCGGCGGGGCTGAGGGTCGAAGTGATGACGCCCGGGCGGGGACTCAAAGCGCTGCTGCGTCGCGCGGACAAGATCGGCGCGCGCTACGCCGTGATCATCGGCGACAACGAGCTCCAGCGCGCGACCGCCGTGGTGCGCGACCTCAAGGCGAGCGCGCAGAGCGAGGTAGCGCAGCGCGATCTGATCGCGGCGCTCAAGGACGGGCGCGCGTCCACTATTCCGTAGCCGGCGGCGCACGGGTATCCTGCCACAGACGCCGAGTCCGACTCACTGACGACTGCGATGGCTGAATTCTCCGAATACTCGCCGCTGCCGCCGTGGCAGCGCACCGACTTCTGCGGCGCGCTGCGCGCGGCCGACGCCGGGCGCGAGGTCGCGCTGTGGGGATGGGTCGCGGCGCGGCGCGACCACGGCGGCCTCATCTTCATCGACCTGCGCGACCGTGAGGGGATCGTTCAGCTGGTGTTCAATCCGGCACACGACCCTGCGGCGCACGAGGTCGCGGGGCGCGCCCGCTCGGAGTACTACGTCGCGGTGCGCGGCAAGGTCGTGCGCCGCGCGGAAGGCACGGTCAACGCTGAGCTGCCGACCGGAGAAATCGAAGTCGCGGTCTGCGAGGCGCGTATCCTCAACGCGTCGCAGCCGCCGCCGTTTCCGATCGACGGCGAGACGACCGCCGAGGACGTGCGGCTGCGCTACCGCTATATCGACCTGCGCCGCCCGGCGATGCAGCGCAACCTGCGCCGGCGCGCGCTTGCAGTCAAGGCGACGCGCGCGTTTCTTGACGGCGAGGGCTTCGTCGAAATCGAGACGCCGATTCTCTGGCGGCCGACGCCCGAGGGCGCGCGCGATTATATCGTGCCGAGCCGCGTCAACCCGGGGCGCTTTTTCGCGCTGCCGCAATCGCCGCAGCTGCTGAAGCAGCTCCTGATGGTCGGCGGCTTCGACCGCTACTACCAGATCGCGCGCTGCTTCCGCGACGAGGACCTGCGCGCCAACCGCCAGCCCGAGTTCAGCCAGGTCGATATCGAAATGACCTGCCCGCGTATCGACGACATCATCGCGGTGGGCGAGGGGATGATGGCGGCGATATACCGCGCCGTGCTCGGGGTCGAAATCGCGCGCCCATTTGTGCGCCTGACCTGGGCCGAGGCAATGGAGCGCTTCGGGAGCGACAAGCCCGACATGCGCTTGGGAATGGAGCTCAAGCGGCTCGATGCGGCGTTCGGCGGCACCCAGTTCAAGGTGTTCGCCGAGGCGCTCGGACGCGGCGAGAGCATCTATGGAATCGCGCTCCCCGCGGCGCATCAGCTCAGCCGGCGCGAACTCGACGAGCTGGTCGAGGGCGTGCGCGCGCGCCACGGGATGGGCCTGGCGTGGGCTAAGGTCGGAGCCGACGGATGGCAGGGGCCGATCGCGCGCCATGTTGGCGATGCCGAGCGCGAGCGTGCGGGCGCGGCCGCCGGGCTCGGTGCCGGAGACACGCTGCTGATGATGGCGGGCGGCGCGGCGCGCGTGCGCCCGGTCCTGGGCGAGCTGCGGCTTCAGCTCGGGGATCGTTTCAAGCTGCGCCAGAGCGGCGAGCGCAAGTTCCTGTGGGTGGTGGAGTTTCCGCTGTTCGAATACAGCGATGAGGACAAACGCCTGGTGTCGGTCAACCACCCGTTCACCGCGCCCCATCCCGAAGATCTCGATCTGCTGCGCGACCAGCCGCTCAGCGTGCGCGCGCTCGCCTACGACATGGTGCTCAACGGCGAGGAGCTGGGCGGCGGCTCGATCCGTATCCACACGCCGGAGCTCCAGCTGCGGGCCTTCGAACTGCTCGGCTTCACGCGCGAAGAGGCGATGCGCCGGTTCGGGTTTCTGATCGAGGCGCTGGGCTACGGCGCGCCGCCGCACGGCGGTATCGCCTTCGGCGTGGATCGGATTGCGATGCTGGTCTGCGGTACCGACTCCCTGCGCGACGTCATGGCATTCCCGAAGACGCAGAAGGCGGTGGATCTGATGAGCGGGGCGCCGTCGGAGGTGGACGCGCGTCAGTTGCGCGAACTCTCGATCAAGGTGACGCCGTGAACAAGATTAATCCGTCCGCCGCGGCAGCGCTCGCGCTGGCATGGGTGCTGCTGGCGCCCGGATGTGCGAAGGACCGCTCGGTCGGTCAGGTCTGGCACGACACGATGTCGGCCATCCCGGTGGTCGGCAGCGATCCCTCGCTGGAGATCCATTCGGTGCGCTCGATCAAGACCGTCAAGGTGCATCGGCTGGCCGTGATGCCGCTGATCGAGCATCCCAACGCCACTGGCGAGCCAATCGAGGAGGGTGCGCCGGAATCGCTCACCGCCGACATCTACAGCCGCGTCACTCTGGTCTCCGGATGGGAAGTCGCGCCGGAGAGCGACGTGCGCGACGTTCTGTCCACACTGCCGCCGACGACGATGGCGAATCTCCAGCAGAACGCGCTCAAGCTCGGCCGTCAGCTTTCCGCCGACGCCGTGCTCTACGGCACGGTGACCCGTTATAAGGAGCGCGTGGGCAGCGACTACGCCGCGAAGAGCCCGGCGGCGGTGGCCTTCGCGATCCACGTGATTGACGTGCACAACGGCGTCGTGCTGTGGACCGCGCGCTACGCGCGCGAGCAGCAGGCGCTGACGCAGAACATCTTCAACCTCGCCAATTTCGTCGAGAATCGCGCCCGCTGGGTGCGCGCGCACGACATCGCGCAGCGCGGCGTCGACGAAGCGATCGCCGACCTCGCCTCCAAGCTCACCTACACGCTGCCCGTCACGCCGGTGCCGATGCCGCCGGGAACCGGCACCTACTGATCCGCGCGTACTCGGAATCGCTTCGCGCGGATTCTGCGCTTGGTTCAGAATGGCCAAGGGCGGCTTCGCCGATGCCATCCCGGAGGCCGCCTCAGTCCCACGGCGAGCGCGGCTTCATCCGCAGCGCGGCGGCGACCGCCGGATGCGCGACGTGGCCGCCGAAGGTGTTGAGCCCGGCGCGGATTGCGGCGTTGCGCGCGCCGGCTTCGAGCACTCCGTGATCGGCCAGCTCCAGCGCATAGCTCAGCGTCGCGTTGGTCAACGCGTAGGTCGAGGTGTGCGGCACGATCGCCGGCATGTTGGTCACGCAGTAGTGGACCACGCCCTCGGCGATGAAGATCGGCCGCTTGTGGCTGGTCGGACGCGAGGTCTCGGAGAGTCCCCCCTGGTCGATCGATAAATCGACCAGCGCCGCGCCGCGCTTCATCCGTGAAACCATCCGGCGCGTGATTAGGCGCGGCGTGCGCGCGCCCGGCACTAGCACGGTGCCAACCACCAGATCGGAGCGCAGCACCTCCTCTTCGATCGTCGCGCGGTTGGACATCACGGTGGTGATGCGCCCCTCGAGCGTTTCGCTCAGGTAGCGCAGGCGTGTCGGATTGACGTCGAGGATGGTGACCTCGGCGCCGACGCCGGCGGCGACGCGCGCCGCGTTGGCGCCGGCGATTCCGCCGCCCAGCACCGCGACCCGTCCCGGTCGGACGCCCGCGGCGCCGCTGAGCAGCACGCCATCGCCGCCGTTCTGCGCCTCCAGGCACCATCCGCCGACCTGGATCGCAAGCCGCCCCGCCACCTCGCTCATCGGCGCGAGCAGCGGCAGGCTGCCGTCGGCGAGCTGCACCGTCTCATAACCGAGCGCGGTAGTGCCGCGGCGCACGAGTTCGCGCGCAAGACGCGGCTCGGCGGCAAGGTGGAGATAAGTGAAGAGTACCAGATCGGGGCGCAGGAAGCGGAACTCGGATGGCTGCGGTTCCTTGACCTTGAGCACCATCCGCGCGCGCGCCCATACCGCGGCCGCCGCGCGCACGATCTGCGCGCCCGCGGCCTGGTACTCGCGATCGCTATGGCCGCTGCCCGCGCCGGCGCCGCTCTGCACCAGCACGCGATGGCCGTGGCTGCGCAAAACCGCGGCGCCCGCGGGCGTCAGCGCGACGCGCCGCTCGTCCGGCTTGATTTCAGTGGGGACCCCGACGATCATCGCTGCTCGACCTTTCCCGCCGCGTGCGACAGAGGCGGCGCCTACTTGAGGAAATCTCAAGGGAACTTGACAAGCGGTTTTCCGCCGCGCTTGATGGCAGATATGCGGCCGCGGGTCCGGCGCCGTTGAAGATCGGCACGCCGGGGGAGCACAAGGCGGCGATCGTTTGGAGGAGGACATGGAGGTTCCGCCGGGACTCAAGTACTCGAAAGAGCATGAATGGGTGGCGACCGAAGATTCGGTCGCCACCATCGGAATCACCGACCATGCGCAGGAACAGCTCGGCGAGATCGTTTATATCGAGCTCCCGTCGGTCGGCGAAAAGATCAGCAAGGACGATCCGTTCGGCGTCGTCGAATCGGTCAAGGCCGTCTCCGACATCTATGCCCCCGTCAGCGGCACCGTGATCGAGGTCAACGAGGACCTGCCCGAAAGTCCCGAGGTTATCAACGAAGATCCGTACGGCGACGGCTGGCTGATCAAGGTGCGCTTCAGCGATCTCGCCGAAGTCGACGACCTGATGGACAGCGAGGAATACGAGGAGATGGTCGCCAAGGAGAAGGAGTAGGGAGCTAATCACTCGCCGAGGCCGGCGCCGTGGCCGGCGCTGTTTCGGCCTTGGCGACCCGCAACTGGAACCGGCTTACACCCGCGGGCGGCGCGACGAACACGATCACGAATGGGGCGTTGCCTTGCGGGGGCAGGGTGAAGTTCTTCGGCCCGTCGAGCCTTTCGAAGAAGTCCAGCTCGTGCGGTGTCATCTCGCTGACCATTGCCGGCGACAGATTGTTGCCGCAATAGACCGCGCGCACGCGCAGCGGCTGGTTCGTGGGACCGCTCAACGCGGCTTCGATCTGCACCGCGCCGAGCCTCGCCGAGCTCACATTCTCGGCTACCCCGCTGATAATAAGCGCCGTCTGCTTGTCTTTGATCGTCGCGTAGCGGGCCCGGACCTGGCTGAGCGCTACCCTTTGCGCGGGCGAGATCGGCGGTTCGAGATCGGCGCCGACCACCGGCAAGGCGCTTAGCAACTCGGCGCTGGCCAAGGGCGCTCCGCAGATAATCATGCTCAGGACGCCGAAGCCGAACACCACAACAGCGAACAGCGCGATGAAAAACCCGGCCGAGTGCAGCGTGTAGGAACGCCCGCGCAACTCGGCTTCGAGCCGAGCCGCTGCGGCGCTGGCCTCTTCGTGGTTGAGCGGTTCAAAATCGTGGCCCTCGCGCGCATCGTCGATCTCGTCGCCGCGGATACGGCGCGGGGCGCGCGCGATTCGCGGCGGGGGGACGGCTTCCGGCTCTCCGACCTCCCACGGTTCCTCGCCGTAACCTTTGGCGGCGTGGTCGGGCTCGCCCACGGGCGCGCGGACTTCATCGCTGAAGTCGAAGCTCAGATTCACTCCGGGTGAGCTCTGTTCGTTTGGCGTTGGCTCGAAGCGTCGGCTTAGAAGCTCCTCTGTGGGAGGGCGCCGCGAAGCGGCTTCGTCCGAAGCTGCGGGCGCGGGTGTGTCGTCGGGCGTCGGTTGGTCAGCCGCCGGACGCTGCTCACCCGCCTGCGCCGCCTCGCGCGGCGCCTTGGGTGCCCGACGCGGCGCAGGCTGCGGGCGCGTCGGCGCGGCCATGCTTGGCGCTGCCGCGTCCGGCGCGCCGCCCACAGACCTCGCCGCGTTTGCGGCGGCGCCCCCAGCCGCAGCATCGGCCGACGATGGCGGCGGCGCCTCGGACCTCGGCGCCAAAGCGCCGAGGTCCGAGGCGCCGCTCCGAGGCGGTTGCGCCGCGGCGGCCGGCGCGCCGTCAGGCGCGGCCGGCGCTGCGGCAGGGCTGTCCGGCTCCTCCGCCGGTGGCCGCGTGGCCGGCGAAGGCGCGGGCGCGGGGCGCGCGCCTTCGGGGCCGGCGCGCCGCGACGTCCGCTTGCGCGGCTCGATGGTGAACACGTGCCCACAGCGCGAGCATTTGAACGTTGGGGTTTCGTCAGGCAGAATCCGTTCGTCAATCCGGTAACGGGTCTGACAACTTGTACACTGGACTTCGATCATTGCCCCTGCGCCTCTCCGTCCAGCCGATTACGCTAACACAAGCAGCCCTGCCAGGCATCAGACCGAGGCAGCGGCGTGTCGGCATGCGCGGAAGGTCGGTGCGCACTGTACGCGACGTACGCGGCGCCGGCTGGCAGCCAGCGACGTGGGGTGAGCCGCGATGCGGTTGGCGCTGATTGCGCGCAGATTCGATCCGGCGGGTGGCGGAACCGAGCGCGATCTGCTGGTGACGGCCGAAGGCCTGCTGCGGGCGGGCCACGAGGTGACCATCTACGCCGCGGAGGTGCGCAAGCCGACGCGGCGATGGCGTATCGTGCAGGTCGGTACGTCGTGGTTGAGCCCAAGCCTGGGGCTTTGGCGATTCGCGTGGGCTGCGCCGGCGATGGCGCGGCGCGACGGCGCCGACCTGGTGATCAGCTTTGCGCGCGCGGTGGGCGCCGACGTGCTGCGCTCGGGCGGTGGCGCGCATGTTGCCTATCTGCGGGCGGCGCGGCGGTGGCGAGGGCGCGCCGCGGCGTCAGCGATGCATCTGCGGCCCTATCATCGCGTGCAGATGGCGGTTGAGCGAGCCGGGTTCACGTCGCCGGCACTGCGGCTGGCGATCGCGGTGTCGAAGCTCGTGCGCAAGGAGCTGATTGCAGAGTTCGAGCTAGCTCCGGAAAAAGTCGCGACACTTTACAATGGGGTCAACCTCGAGCGCTTCCATCCGGTGGCGGACCGTGCGACGCGCGTCGGCCTTCGGCAAGCATTCCAGGCCGACACTGGCGCGCCGGTGGTGGCCTTCGTAGGCAACGGCTTCGCGCGCAAGGGGCTCGCGCCTCTGCTCAAGGCGTGCAGCGCGATGGAAACGCGGCCGTTTCTGCTGATCGCCGGGAGCGACCGCGCCGCGATTCGCTACATTCGCCTGGCTCATCGGCTCGGAATCGACGATCGCGTGCGTTTCCTCGGCGCGCAGGAACAGATCGAGCGCGTCCTGCATGCCTCCGACGCACTCGCACTGCCCTCATTTTTCGAGCCCTTCGGCAACGTCGTGATGGAAGCGCTGGCGAGCGGGATCGGCGCGCTCGCCAGTGCGCAATGCGGGGTCGCTGAACTGATGCCGCCGCTCCTGCAGCACCTCGTCGTAGAGGATCCCGCCGATTCCGGCGAGATCGCAAACGGTCTCGACGCGCTCGTGCAGAGCGGCCGCGAACTCGGCGAAGCCGCCCGCGCGGCCGCCGCCGGATACACCTGGGAGCGCTACGCCAACGGTCTGCTCGCGCTGATAAACTCGCTGGCCTAATCGAGCGCCTGTGGACGGCGGCAAGCTCAATGGCTCTTGCCCCCCTTTGCCTTGGGGAAGGGGCGGGAGGTCAGGTCGCAGCCGTCCTCAGGTTTGCTCGCTGAATGAGCTGTCACCGGTCTTTGTCTGCGCTCCTTGCCAGAGCACATCGCGCATCCCGCGCGTGACCGCGAGCCGCCACTCCGCACGCGCCAGGCGCTCGGGGCGGGCGCCGGCGATTCGCGCGGCCCAGACCCGCAATACTGCCATCGTGTTGTCCGCAAGCACCGCGAGCGCGCGATGGTGTTCGTGGATCATCCGGCATCGACCGCGCTCGCGCGCGATGCGCAGAAAGCGCGTGCGGTCGGCGCGCGACGGGTCGACCTCGTGATAAACCAGCGCGCGCGGCGCGTAGCCGATCCTGAACCCCGCACGGCGCAGCCGCGCCGACATTTCGGTCTCCTCCTCGTGGCCGGCCGCGCCCGGTCCCAGCCGCTCGTCGAACAGCCCCACGCGCTCAAGCACCGACACGCGAAAGGCCATGTTTGCGCCGAGGACACCCCGCACTTCGATCACCTGCTCGCCGTGGTCAACGATCGGAAGGTCGAGCCAGGGCGCAGCCGCGGCGCCGACTTTGGCCACAGGATCCTCGACGGGCAGGACGCGGCCTTTCATCGCCGCGAACTGCGGGTGTTCGCTGAAGAAGCGCTCGACTTGGTCGAGATAGTCGGAGACCACGACGAGGTCGTCGTCGAGACACACGACGATTTCGCCTGAGGCTTTGCGCAGCGCTCGGTTCTGGACGCGGCATTTGCCGGGACGGGGGTCATGCAGATGCTGATGCGGCGGCGCCGGCGCAAGCAGGGGCGTCGGCGCGGGCGTGCCGTTGTCGGCGATCAAGAGCTCACGCTCGCCCGGGCGCAGTTGCGGCGCGAGGCTTGTGACCAGGCGTGCCAGTGCCTCGGGACGCGCGTGAGTGGCGATTACGACCGACAGTTTCAAATTTCTCCACAAGCGGCGCGACGGCTTGAATTCGACTCCGCAGCCGATTAAACCCTTTCAGATACCGGGGCGCGAGAGTGGCGGAACGGCAGACGCGCAAGGCTCAGGACCTTGTGAGCGCAAGCTCGTGGGGGTTCAAGTCCCCCCTCTCGCACCAGATTTCGCCGCCGGCGTCGCCGCGATATTCTTTAGACGGATGCGCCGCGGTAGGCCAGTGCTTATCGGCCTGACCGCTCAACGCACTGAATTCCGCTAGGCAAGACGGGCTCCCCTTGGAACTGAGCAAGACCTTCGACCCGAAGAGCGCGGAGGAGCATTGGTTTCAGCGCTGGATTGACCTCGGCTATTTCAAGGCCGATCCGGCGCGTCCGGGCCCCGTATTCTCGATCGTCATTCCGCCGCCCAACATCACCGGCCAGCTTCATCTCGGTCACGCGCTCAACGTCACCCTGCACGATGTGATCGTGCGCATGCGCCGGATGCAGGGTTACAACACGCTCTGGCAGCCGGGCACTGACCATGCCGGAATCGCGACCCAGAACGTGGTCGAGCGCGAACTGGCAAAAGAGGGCAAGACGCGCCACGACCTTGGGCGCGAGGCCTTCGTCGCGCGGGTGTGGCAGTGGAAGGAAACCTACGGCGGGCGCATCCTCAACCAGCTGCGCCGTCTGGGCGCCTCGTGCGACTGGAGCCGCGAGCGCTTCACGCTCGATCCCGGGCTTTCGCGCGCGGTGAGCGAAATTTTCGTCCGTCTCTATCGCGAGGGGCTGATATACCGCGCGCTCAGCCTGATCAACTGGTGCCCGCGCTGCGAGACCGCGCTTTCCGACCTCGAAGTCGATCACAAGGAAACGCTGGGCCATCTGTGGTACATCCGCTACCCCTTAGCTGACGGCGCGGGCGCGGTTACCGTTGCGACCACGCGGCCGGAGACGATGCTGGGCGACGCCGCCGTCGCGGTGCATCCGGACGACGAGCGCTATCGCGCGCTGGTCGGAAAAAAGATCGTGCTGCCGCTGACGGGCCGCGAGATTCCGCTGCTCGCGGATCCCGCCGTTGACCCGGCCTTCGGCACCGGCGCGGTCAAGATCACTCCGGCGCACGATTTCAATGACTTCGAACTTGGCCGCCGCCACGGGCTCGAGCAGATTGCGGTGATGGACGCGCACGCGCGAATGAATGATGCGGCGGGCGCGTACCGCGGGCTGACGCGCGAGGATTGCCGGCGCAAGCTGGTCGAGGACCTCGAAGCGCAGGGGCTGCTTGAAAAGATCGAGCCGCACCGTCACGCGCTCGGCGTCTGCTCGCGCTGCGAAACCGTGGTGGAGCCGCTGCTTTCGTATCAGTGGTTCGTGCGGATCAAACCGCTGGCCGAGGAAGCGATCGCGGCAGTGCGCGACGGCCGCACAGCCTTCCATCCAAAGTTCTGGGAGAACACCTACTTCTCATGGATGGAAAACGTCCACGACTGGTGCATCTCGCGCCAGCTATGGTGGGGCCACCGCATCCCGGCGTACTGGTGCGAGCGATGCGGCGAGCCGACGGTTGCCGCCCAGCGGCCTACGGCTTGCGCCAAATGCGGCGGCACCGACCTGCGCCAGGACGACGACGTGCTCGACACCTGGTTCAGTTCGGCGCTGTGGCCGTTTTCGACCCTCGGCTGGCCCGACGCCACACCCGAGCTGGCGCGCTACTATCCGACCAGCCTGCTTATCACTGGCTTCGACATCATCTTCTTCTGGGTCGCCCGGATGATGATGATGGGGTTGAAGTGCACGGGGCAGGTGCCGTTCCACGACGTGTACATCACTCCGCTGGTGCGCGACCAGTACGGCAAGAAGATGACCAAGTCGCGCGGCAACGTGGTCGATCCGCTCGACATCATGGAGCGCTATGGCACTGACGCGGTGCGCTTCACGCTCGCCCAGCTCAGCGTCCAGGGGCGCGACCTCATCCTCTCTGACGACCGACTGGCCGCCTCGCGTGCCTTCGCCAACAAGGTATGGAACGCGGCTCGCTTCGTGCTGATGAACCTCGAAGGCGCGCCGCAACCCGTGCCATCCGCGCAGCCGTCCGAGCTCAGGCTGGCAGAGCGCTGGATCATGGCGCGGCTGGACGAGGCGATTCGCGAGGTGAGCGCCGCGATCGATCGCTACGAGTTCAACGTCGCGGCGCTCAAGGCGTACGATTTCATCTGGCATGAGTTCTGTGACTGGTATATCGAGCTGGCCAAGGAGCCGCTGAAGGAGACCGGTTCGCGGCAGTCGGCGGCGCGCTGGGTGCTGGTGCGATGCTTCGATTCGCTGCTCCGCCTGCTTCATCCCTTCATGCCCTTTGTGACCGAGGAAATCTGGCAGGCGCTGCGCCCCTATATCGACGAGTCCGGCCTGGCGCCCCATCTGGCGATCGCGAGGTTTCCGACCCCGGCCGAGCGCGATTTGCTCGGCGAGGGCGAGGCGGCGGCGATGGATCGCTGTATCGCGGCCACCGAAGCGATCAACTCGTTGCGCTCGCTGCTCGGCTACCATCCGGGGCAGCGCGTGGAAGCGCGCATCAGGCTGCTTGGCGCGGGCGGTACGGGCGAGGCGATGGAAGCGTTTCGCGCCGAGTTCGAGCGCTGGAAGCCGTACGCGGCGACGATGGCCAAGACCGCAAGCATCAGCCTGGCCGGCGCGGCCGACCGCGCGGCAAAGGGGATGGTCACCGCGGTGCTGGGATGGTGTGAGGTTTCGGTGATCGCACCCGCAGCCTTCGATTTCGAGCGGGCGCGCGCGGCGATTCGCAAGAAGCTGGGCGACGTAAGCGCCCATCTCGAACAACATCGGGCGCGGCTTGACAATCCGGACTTCATCGCCAAGGCGGCGCCCGAGATGCGCGAGCAGATGCAGCAGCGCGCAGACGAGCTGGCCAGCCAGGAACGCCTGCTGCGCGCCCAGCTCAGGCAACTCGAAGAAGCGGTGTAGCCCGAGCGTCGCGCGAGCGGGGCCGTGGAGCTATTCAACCAACTCGACCTGACCGAGCTTTTGCGCCGTGCGCTGGCTGAGGACCTCGGCCAGGGCGATGTTACCACTGCCGCTACCGTGGCGCCGCAACAGTTGGGACGGGCGAGGATCGTGGTCAAGGAGTCGCCCCACATCGTGCTTTGCGGCGGCGTCCTCATCGATCGCGTCTTCAGGCTGTCGGGCGCCGAACCTGCAGTCTCGACACTTGCCCCTGAGGGCAAGATCCTCGCGCAGGGCGCGGTTGTGGCCGAGGTTGAGGGCCGGCTCGCCGGCCTCCTGATCGGCGAACGTACGGCGCTGAATTTCCTGCAGCTGATGTCGGGAATTGCGACGATAACGCGCCGCTACGTGGAGGCGGTTGCGGGCACTCGCGCGCGCATCGTCGACACCCGCAAGACCCATCCGGGCCTGCGTGTGGTGGAAAAATACGCGGTGCGAGTCGGCGGTGGCTTCAACCATCGCTTCGGCCTCGACAGCGGCGTGCTGATCAAGGAGAACCATATCGCGGCGGCGGGGTCAGTGCGCCTTGCGATCGAGCGCGCGCGCAAGCTGGCGCCCCATACGTTGCGCGTCGAGGTCGAATGCGAAACCCTCGCCCAGGTCGAGGAAGCGCTGGCCGCCGGCGCCGACGCGATCCTGCTCGACAACATGCCGCTCGCAGCGATCCGCCAGGCGCGTGCACTCGCACCCGCTCCGGTTCTGCTCGAGGTTTCCGGAGGCGTGACGCTGGAAAGTGTGCGCGCAATTGCCGAGGCTGGGATTGACCTGATCTCGGTGGGTGCGCTCACGCATTCGGCGCCAGCGGTTGACCTCAGCATGCGAATCGAGCCGCCTTAGAATCAGACGCCGCGTCGCCGGCGAAAATCTGACAGGAAGCAGAACGATGCCCACGCGCCGAAACTCGCGTCGTAACTCTCAGCGCTCCGCCAATCCGTACGAGGCGGCCGCCGCCGGGCGTCCGGCCGGATCGATCGGATGGCGCGTTCACTATTTCGAAGAGCTGGAATCGACGCAGGAAACCGCGAGGGCGCTGGCCGCCCAGGGCGCGCTCCACGGTGAAGTTGTGGTCGCGGAGCAGCAGAGCGCGGGGCGAGGGCGGATGGGCCGGCGATGGCACTCGCCGCCCGGCGTCAACTTTTACGGAACGTTCATCCTGCGCCCCGACCTGCCGGTGGCCGAAGCCGCCCTGCTCAGCCTGGTGGCGGGTGTCGCGGTGGCCGAAGCGATGGAGAGCGTGGCGCCCGGCATCGTCGCGCTCAAATGGCCCAACGACGTATGGCTTGCCGGGCGCAAAGTGGGCGGGATCATCGCCGAGGCGGTAACCGACACGCGCCAGCGCCTGGCCTGCGTGTTGCTCGGGATCGGGATCAATCTGAACCTCCCGCCCGAGCAGATTCCAGACGACCTGCGCGGCAAGGCGACCTCGGTACTCGCCGCAACCGGCCGACCCTGCGACCGCACGACGCTTGCCGCCGCGCTTTTTTCCCGTCTTGACACTCGCTATATGGAGACCCTGAGCGGCGGTTTCGCCGCGGTGTGGCCGGCATGGGAGCGTTACTCGGCGCTGACCGGTCGGCGTGTCGCCGTCGTTGACGGTTGCAACCGCCTCTGCGGCACGGTCAGCGGGATCGCAGCCGACGGCGCGCTCTTGCTGGATACAGAGGTGGGGACGCTTCGGGTGCTGGCGGGTGACGTAACCGTTGAGGGCGCGTACGATTGAGGCAGGGAAGCGTTGACGGTCGCGTTAGCCCACGATCCGCGGCCCGCGGCACGGAATTATCACGCGTAGCGGGAGCGCTGGACACGACCTAGAGAACTTGGCCAGGAGCAAAGCGTATGGCTGTGGAGGAAATCGGGCGCCTCAGAAACATCGCGATCGTCGGCCAGGGCGCCACCGGCAAGACCCAGCTCGCCGAGGCGATACTGTTCACGGCGGGGGCGGTGACCCGCCTGGGCCGCCCGGACGACGGCACCGCGGCGATGGATTTCGAACCCGAGGAGCTCAGCCGCCAGGTTTCGATAAACTCTTCGTTCCATCACTTCAACTGGAAGCGCAACGAAGTGATCTTCGCGGACACTCCCGGCTATTCGGCGTTTCTGCCCGATACGTTTGCGACGATGCGCGCGGTGGACGCCGTAGTCTTCCTTGCCACTCCGGGCGGCGACCTTAAGGTCGAGTCGGAAAAAATCTGGGAAGCGACCGGACGTTTGGGCTTGCCCCGCATTTCCTTCGTCTCGCGCCTCGACCGCGAGCGCACCAGCTTTGACGCGGCGATGGCCGATCTCGAGAAGACCCTCGAAGCGCATCCGGTCGCGCTCACGCTTCCGATCGGCGAGGAAGCCGGATTCAGCGGTGTCATCGACCTGCTGGCGATGAAGGCCCTGTCGTACGTCGATACTGGCGGCAAGGCGAAGGAAGAGGACTTAACCGGCGATCTGAAGGCGCGCGCCGAGGCAGCGCGGACGCGGCTATGCGAAGCGGTCGCTGAGACCGACGACGCACTGCTCGAAAAGTACCTCGATCAGGGAGCGCTGGAGGACGAGGAGCTGCGCGCGGCGCTACGCGCCGCGGTGCTGGGCGGCAAGTTGACGCCCGTGCTGTGTGGCTCGGGAACTAAAAATATCGGTGTCGGACCGCTGCTCGACGCCGTGCTTGCGCTGCTGCCGGCTCCCAACGAACGGCCGGCGCGCCAGGGGATTGACGGCAACGGTGCGCCGGTCGAACGCGCGCCCGACCCGGCGGCCCCGTTTTCGGCCTTCGTGTTCAAGACCGTGATCGATCCGTTCGCAGGCAAGCTGTCGATTTTCCGCGTCGTATCCGGCCGCGCCAGCAGCGACGCCAGCGTGCTTAACGCGACGCGCGGCGCGCGCGAGCGCTTCGGCCAGCTGCTGCGGCTCGAGGGCAAGAAGCAGGCGCCGATTGCTGCCGCATTGCCCGGCGAGATCGTCGCCGTCGCCAAGCTCAAGGACACTACCACCGGCGATACGCTATGCGACGAGAAATCCGTGGTGATTTTCCCTCCCGCTGAACGGCCTGCCCCTGTCATATCGTTTGCCGTGCGGCCCAAGAGCAAGGGCGACGAAGAGAAGGCCTCGCAGGCGCTGGCGCGTTTGGTCGAGGAGGATCCCGCGCTCGAGATGCATCGCGATCCGCAGACCCACGAGATCATCCTCTCCGGCACCGGCCAGATGCATATCGAAGTGACGGTCGAGAAGCTCAAGCGGAAATTTAATGTAGAAGTTGAACTTCAATCGCCCAAGGTGCCCTACAAGGAAACCATCAAGGGGCGCGCCGAGGCTCAGGGCAAGTACAAGCGCCAATCCGGCGGCCGCGGACAGTACGGTGACTGTTGGCTACGCGTCGAGCCGCTGGCGCGCGGCGGCGGCTTCGAGTTCAAGGACGAAATCGTCGGCGGTGTGATCCCGCGCCAGTTTATCCCGTCGGTCGAAAAGGGCGTGCGCAACACCCTGAGCGAGGGCTATCTGGCGGGCTACCCGGTGGTTGACGTGAAGGTGTCGGTTTACGACGGCAGCTTTCACGCGGTGGACTCCTCGGACATGGCGTTCCAGATCGCAGCCTCGATGGGGTTGAAGGCGGCGTTGGAGAAGGCGCGCCCGATCATCCTCGAGCCGATCATGGCGCTGGAGGTCGCGTGCCCCGAGGAATGCATGGGCGACGTCATCGGCGATCTCAACTCGCGTCGGGGCAAGGTGCTGGGGATGGATCGCAAGGGGCAGAGCCAGGTGATTAAGGCGCTGGTCCCGATGTCGGAGATCCTGAAGTATGCGCCCGACCTGCGCTCGATTACCTCGGGGCGTGGGTCGTTCGAGTCGCACTTCTCGCACTACGAAGAGGCGCCAGGACCGATCGCGGACAAAATTATCAAGGAAGCACGCGAAGCGCGCGAGGCTGCGCAAAAGGAGCGCGCCCACGCCTGAGACATTACGCGCCGGCTCCGCGACGCGTGGACGCGCGTGTAGGGCTTGACGATGGCATCGCAACTTGGAAAAGCAATTATCGCGCTGGGGCTCATTCTGATCGTGCTCGGCGCGGCGCTATGGGGACTTGGCTCGATACCCGGGCTGGGCCGGCTGCCCGGCGACATCTACGTGCGGCGCGGCAATTTCGCGCTGTATTTTCCACTAACCACGGCGATCGTGATCAGTGTCATCCTGAGCCTGTTGCTGGCTCTGTTGAGGCGCTGAGGCGTGGCCGACGAGGTCAAAGTCACAGACGCGGCGCGCGAGGCTGAGCTCAAGCGCCGCCGGCGCGAGCTTATCGCGGTGGGCGTGGCGGCGGCCGTGCTGGTCGCCTTCGTGCTCGCCCAGACCGAGTTGCCGCCGCTCAGCCGCCACACCTCGCTGGTTTCCAACCTCGTTGTAATCCTGCTGTTCGACCTCAGCTTCCTGTTGCTCGGCCTGCTCCTGCTGCTGGTCGGACGCAACCTCGCCAAGGTCATCTTCGAGCATCGCCGCGGGCTGATCGGCTCGAAGTTCCAGGTCCGCCTGGTGCTGGGCTTTATCGCGGTGGCGCTGGTCCCGAGCGCCTTCCTGCTGGTGGTTGCGGGCGCCTTCCTGCACGCCGACGTCGGGAGCTGGTTCAACCCCGAGTACGAGCGCGTGCTCGACGACTCGCTCGACATCGCCAAGGTCTATTACCTTAACTCGGCCAACAATGCGGCGCACTTCGCGCGGGTGCTGGCCGGCGAGATCGCCGCCCGCGGCCTGCTCAAGCCCGACCAGCGGGCCGCGCTGAAGACGTTCGTCGAGCAACGCCAGCAGGAGTACAACCTCGGTACAATCGAGGTCTTCGACCGCGAGCGTCGCCTGTTGCTGCTCGCGCTGAGTCCCAAGACCCCGACTGGAATCGGCGTCGCGCCAGAATCGCCGCTACTGGCGCAAACCCTGAGCGGACACGCGACAACCCGCACCGACAGCCTGGGCAAGTCGGACATCATCCGCGGCAGCGCGCCCATCTACACTTCCGCGGACTCCGACGCGGTGATCGGCGCGGTGGTGGTGGACTATTTCCTGCCGCGCAGCCTGGCACAGCGCGCCGCCGGCATCTCGAAAACCTTCGAGGACTACTCCCAGTTGCGCATTCTTCATCAGCCCATCCTGCACAGCTATTTCCTGGCGCTGACGCTGATCGGGCTGGTCGTGGTGCTGCTGGCGAGCTGGTTCGGGATGTTCCTTGCGCGGGGCGTCACCGGACCAATCAAGCTGCTCGCCGAAGGCACCCAGGCGATAGCCCACGGCGAGCTTGACTATCAAATCCCGTCGGTCGGCGATGACGAGATTGGCCAGTTGGTCCTTTCGTTCAACCGGATGACCGCCGATCTGCGCGCCTCGCGCGCCGAATTGGAGCGCCGCCGTTCATACACCGAAACGCTGCTGCGCAACGTCAGCGCGGGGGTTATCGGCCTCGACGAGCAGGGGACGGTCACGGCAATCAACCCGTGCGCGGAGCGGATGTTAGGGCTGAAAGCCGCTGACGCGCTCGGGAGTTCATGGCGCGCGGTCTTCCGTCCGGCCCTGGCGCAGGCGCTTGACGAGATCTTCGCGCAAAACCGCCATCCCCACGAAGCGCACTCCTCGCTCAAGCTGGAGCCGTTCAACGGCGGCGGCGAGCATGAACTGATGGTGACGGCGAGCGCACTGGGCGAGAGCGGCGAGCTGGGCACGGTGCTGTTCCTGGAAGACGTAAGCCAGCTCGCCAAGGTCGAGCGGATGGAGGCGTGGCGCGAGGTCGCCCGCCGCATCGCGCACGAGATCAAGAATCCGCTGACGCCGATCCAGCTCTCGGCCGAGCGGCTGCGCCGTCAACTCGCCGCGGGCGCGGATGGCGAGGCGGGCAAGCTGCTCGAAGAGTGCACGCGCACGATCATCAGCGAGGTCGAAGACCTAAAACGCCTGGTCGCTGAGTTCTCGGCCTTCGCCCGGATGCCCCATCTCAACCCGGTGCCCGGCCACTTGAATCCGCTCGTGGAAGAGACCGCGGCCACGTTTCGCGAGACCAACCCGGGCGTCGAATTCGCTGTCGAGCTGGCGCCGACGCTGCCGCGCATCGCGATCGACCGCGAGGCGCTCAAGCGCGCGCTGGTCAATCTGATGGAGAACGCGGTGTACGCCGCGCGCACGGCCAACCCCAACGGCGGCGAACGGGCGCGGGTGGAGCTGCGCACGGCCTTCGACGCGCTCAGCGGAGTGGTCACCCTGGAAGTTTGTGACAACGGACCCGGAATTGCGCCGGCGATGCGCTCGCGTATCTTCGAGCCCTATTTTTCGACCCGTAAGGGTGGCACCGGCCTGGGCCTGGCGATTGTCTCCGCTATCGTCGCCGACCATCACGGCTTCGTGCGGGTGCGCGAGCGGGCGCCGCGGGGAAGTAGATTCGTGCTCGAATTTCCTATAAAAGACCAGCAATTCGCGAACGTTCTCAGCTAGCGCGCATTTCGCGCGGCGCATCCCTTCTAAACAGGAAAAAAGCGTGAACGAGACCGTATTGGTGGTGGATGATGAGGAGCGGATCCGGTCCTCGCTGCGCGGCATTCTGGGCGACGAGGGCTTTCGCGTGCTCGACACCGGCGACCCCGCCGGCGTGATGGAGCTGATTGCGCGCGAGCACCCGGCGCTGGTCCTGCTCGATATCTGGATGCCAGGTATCGACGGCATTGAGCTCCTGCGCCGGATCAAGACTGAACGTCCCGAAGTGCGCGTGATCATGATTTCCGGCCACGGCAATATCCAGAGCGCGGTCGCCGCGACCCGCCTTGGCGCGGCTGACTTCATCGAAAAGCCGTTCTCTGTGCACGGGCTGCTCGCTTCGATCGCGCGCGTGCTCGAGCGCGAGAACGGCGGCGTGCGGATGTCCGCCGGCGGCGAAGCGGCGCGCGTGCCAGCGCTTGCGCCTGTGCGCCCTGCGCTGGGCGGCCGCGCTCAACGCACACTCGCGCGCCCGGTGGTGGCGGGGGGACAGGGATTACACAGCGGGCTCAAGACCGGCGTGATCCTGCACCCGGCGCCTCCGGGTAGCGGCATCGTTTTTTCCTCGCTCGCCGACGAAACCACGATTGTCGCGCGCCTGGAGAACGTCACGGACACCGGCTACAACACCACGCTGACCGCGGGCGGACGCTCGGTGCGCACGGTCGAGCACCTGATGTCAGCGCTGCACGGGATGGGTATCACCAACCTGCTCATCAAGACCGACGACGAAGTGCCCGCGCTCGACGGCTCGGCGCTCGAGTTCTGCCGCCAGATTGCCGAGGCGGGTGTTGCCGATCAGGACGCGGCGATCGAGCCGGTGCGCGTCGCGCGTCCGATCGCAATCGGCCACGACGGCGAATCGATCCGCATCGAACCTGCCGATTGTCTTGTCGTCGACTACACGCTTGAATATCCTGCGCCGATCGGGCGTCAGAGCGTCCACTTTGAACTGAGCTCGCCCGAGGCGTACGTGCGTGAGATCGCGCCGGCGCGCACTTTCGGCTTCGTGCGCGAGTTTCATAAGCTCGCCGAGATGGGGTTGGCGAGCGGCGGCCGGCTCGACAACCTCATCCTGATTGACGACCAGAAGGTCGTAAACACGACGCTGCGTTTCAGCGACGAGTTCGCACGCCATAAGGTGCTCGACCTCATCGGCGATCTCTATCTGCTCGGACGACCAGTGGCAGGGCACGTGATCGCGCGCAAGACCGGCCACTCCGACAATCTTGCCCTGTTGCGTGCGATCAAGGCGGCGCTGTAGAAGCCGCGCGGTGGACGACCGGCGCGCGGTGCGCCACAATCGTTACGCGCGGGGCGTACATGCGCCCGGGCCGGAACCACACTGATGGAGCTCAAAGACAAGGTTGCGCTGGTCACCGGCGCCGCGCGCCGCGTCGGCCGCACGATCGCGCTTCGCCTCGCCGGGCGCGGCGCAAAGCTGGCTGTGCATTACAATCGCTCGCGCGCCGAGGCCGACCAGGTGGTGGCCGAAATCGAGCGCGCAGGCGGCCACGCGCGCGCCTTCGGCGCCAACCTCGAACGCGTCGCCGAGATCGACCGGATGACCGCCGAAGTGATGGCTGCCTTCGGCCGCATCGACGTCCTGGTGAACTGCGCTTCGATCTTCTACCGCAGGCCGCTGGAAGAACTGACCGAGCGGGACTGGGACCTTAATCTTGACGTCAATCTGAAGGCGCCGTTCTTCCTGGCCAAGGCGGCGGGTCTCGCGATGCGCCGGCAGGGCGCGGGGAAGATCGTCAATATCGGCGACTGGGCCGGCATCCGGCCGTACAACAACTACCTGCCCTACACCGTCTCCAAGAGCGGGCTCATCGGGCTGACCCGCGCGCTGGCAAAGGCGCTCGCACCGGAGGTGCAGGTCAACTGCGTCGCACTGGGCCCCGTAATGCCGCCCGAGGACTACAGCGCGGAGGAGAACGCGCGGCTTGCCGCGGCGACCCTCACCAAGCGGCTCGGCTCGCCCGAAGACGTCGCCAACGCGGTGCTCTTCCTGTGCGAGGGCACCGACTTCGCCACTGGCTCGACGCTGCTGCTCGACGGCGGCCGCCTGCTCAACTAGACCGCCTTGGCTCCGCACGCCCGCATGTCGCTCGCCGATCGCGACTACCGAATCGTCCCGCTCAAGCGGCGGCTCGCCGTACTTGCAAGCGGCGGGCTGGACAGCTCGGTGATGCTGGCCGATCTGGCGCGGCGCGGGCGCGAGGTCTTTCCCGTTTACATCCGGGCCGGGCTGTTGTGGGAGCGCCACGAACTACCCGCGCTGCGCCGCTTCGTCGCGCGGCTTGGCATGTCCAACGTGCATCGGTTGACCGTGTTAGAACTGCCGATGCGCGACGTCGCCGGCAGTCATTGGACAGTCACCGGGCGCCGCGTGCCTGGCTACAAGGCGGCACTGTCGTCCAACTACATCCTCGGGCGCAACTTGAGCCTGCTCGCCAAGGCTGCCGTGTTCTGCGCACACAACCGGATTGGGGCGATCGCGATGGCGCCGCTGGAGAGCAATCCGTTCCCAGACGCGCGTCCGGAGTTCTTCCGCGCGGTCGAGCGCGCGGTGCGGCTCGGCGCCGGGCTGCCGCTGCGCGTGCTCACGCCGTACGTCGGGATGACTAAGGCCGACGTGATTCTGCGCGGCGCAGGCCTGCCGCTTGAGTTCACGATGTCGTGCGCGCGACCGCAGGGAGGGCGCCATTGCGGTGCCTGCACCAAGTGCGCCGAGCGGATCGAGGCGTTCCGCGCGGCCGCGGTTGCCGATCCCACCGATTACATACGCCGCCCACCGCCCAGGTAGCTAATTCGCAGTCGTCGGGACAGGCGCGGGCTCGAAACGCGCCGTACACGGCGGGCCGGGCGCGAAGAAGTGATTGATCGCGCCGCGCTCGCGCCCGAGGAAGATCATGCTCGCCGAACGGGTGCCGTATTCGCCAAGGTGCAGACACAGCGAATTGGGCCGCCCCGAACGCGGGTCGAGCTGGGTCGAATGGTCGGCGAGCAAGCGCGCCAGTTCCTCGTGCCGGCCGACGGGATCGCGCGCGAATTCGGGCGAGGCGCCGAGCGCGGCGAAGCGCTCGTGCGAGCGGCTGATTCGCGGGCACTCGAAGTCATCGAGGTCGAGGTTGGTCAGCAGGTGCATCCCCGGCATCAGCTCCACGATTTCGATAACGCCGGCGCGGTTGTAGGCGACGAAGGTGCGCTGGCGCGATGCGACCAGTAGATTAAACGGGTTGTAGTCGGCGCCCTTCTGGCTTCGCACGAAGGCCATCGCCTCGGCGGCGCTGCGATGGCGCAGCGCGTCTAGGCAGAGCAGCCCGCGCGAGCGCAATGCGGGATTGTTGGCGCCGTTGTTGGCCGCGCGCCGGTTGAGCAATCCGGCGACCAGGCCGTGCTCGTTGATCCCCAGCCAGGTGCCGTGCGCAAGCAGGTCCTTGCCGCCGACCACGTGCGGCCGCTCGAGCAGGGTGGTCGGAGGGAGCGCTGGGCGCGATAGGTACTCGTCGCGGTTGGCCGCAATCACGACCGGGAGGTCGGCAAAGACCTTGAAGTAGATGGCCAACGTGCACATCGACGCTCAAACTTGGCAAAACCCGCCCGCGTCGTACAAGAGGGCATGGCGACGCCACCGGGGCCGCTTCGGCGAAGCCCCGGATTTAAAGGAATTCCAAGGAAACAGACGCCTTGCGACTCAGTTGAGCGTGTAGCCGAATTCGTCGAAGAGGGCCGACCATCGGCGCTGGACAAGCGGTTTCCAATCGTCGGCTGAAGCGAGCGGGCGAGGAGAGTTGCAGTCCATATATCGACCGACCTTGTCCAGCGCGGACGAAGGGTTCCCGAGCATCAGTCGTTGGTAGAGGCGCTCGATTGTGCCATGCGGATCCGCCACCAAGTCCTCGTAGCGGACCGTCGCGGCCCTGTCCTCCGGCAGTCCACGCAGACCATGCTGCAGCTTCCGCTCCAAGGCCAGCCCCGCCTGCAGAACCCTTTCGACTAAAGCGTCCTGGCCAAGCGGAGGCGTCAGCGCGTAGCGCTCCCACATGCTCTGCCAGAGCCGGAGTGACGAGGAGAAGACGGCGCATGGCTCGCGCACGACGCGAATAAACGATGCGTCGGGAAAAAGAGTGTTCAGCCTCGCGATTCTGAGCGAATTTGACGGCGACTTGACCGCCAACCGCCGGCCGGCGCCGCTGACGTATGCAGTCGCCTTGAGAATCCACAACATCGCGCGGTCCCATCGACGCCGCTCCCGCTGTTCGAAAAGGTCGGGATCGCTGAGCGCCTCGAGCCGATTCATCGCCGAGGGAAACATGAAGGCTTCGTAAGGCGACGTCGCCCCCAGGCAGAGCAGCGCGAATTCTTCTTCCTGCGGCGAGAAGGCCGAGACCACGATGTCGCCGGTCGGGCGCACAAGCTGCCTCTTAGGGGGCGCGCCGTGACGCGCGAGCAGAAAGTGATGCGGATTGAAGCAGGCGTAGTTGTCGGGTGCGGCGAAGCGTTCATCCAGCGCGAGCAGTTCGTGCAAAAGGGTTGTGCCGCTGCGCCAGTGGCCGACGATGAACACCGGCGATTTGACCTCGATCCGCTCCAGCGCGCGGCCGTACATTCGCTCCTGAAGCGCCCCCAGCATCGAGAACGCGCCACCGGCAAGACAGAAGCGCAATGCGAGGCCGCGGGCCACCGGCGCGCGATTGCGGTTGCGGATCGCGCGCCATGCGGCGAGGTTAAGGTTGAATACCGGCCGCGACCAGGAGCCTCCCGGACTCATCGGCGGTTGACCGGCGAGGCGAGATTGAGCGCGCCGCCGAAGCGCCGCCGGATCTCGGCGGTGAGCGCCTTTGTCAGTCCGGCCGGGCGAAGCACGGACGTGCCATGGGTTTCCTGCGGATCGCGTGCAATATCGAAAAGCTCCGCGCGGCCAGAGGGGAAGTGCCAGACCAGATGCCAGGGGCCGGAGCTGGCGGCGATCGCGCCGACGGCCGGCCGTTCAAACGCGTCCGACTGCGCAAGATACATCGAGAAGGCCGGTTGCGGGGCCGCCGCCGCACCGGTGCTGCCAATGAGCGGATGGCCGTCCATCCACGAGGGCTGCGCTATCCCGAGCAGGGCGAGCAGCGTGGGCGCGACGTCGGTCAGGTCGCCGTCCTCCTTCACCACGTAGCCGTGGCGTTGCCCGGGCAGCGAAATAAGCAGCGGGATGTGGGTCTCGGCATAATGCAAGTCCGGCGACTCGTGCGTCCACCATCCGTTGGCGAAGTTCTCGCCATGGTCGGAGGTGACCACCACAATCGCATTGGCGTCGCGGCCGCTCGTCCCCATCCAGTTGAGGAACTCGCCCAGCTCGCCGTCGCATTCGGCGATACTTTCGTCATAGCGCAGCCTGAGCTGATCGATCTCGTCTTGCATTGACGCTGGATAGGACGGACCGACCGCTTTCCACAGATACTGCACCTGCGTCGTGTAGGCTAAGCCTGCCGCAAACCGGCCGCGGAAGCGCGCGTCGGTCACGTACGGGGCGTGCGGCGGAAACAGGTGAATCCACAAAAAATAGGGCTGGTGCGCGCCGCGGATAAACTCGCGTGCCGCGTCGAATACCGGGCGCGGCGCGACCCAGGGCGCGCGGTTGAAGCGTCCAAACAGCCAGCCGAAGTTGCGCAGCGCGTTTACAGCAAGCCCGTTGGCGATGTCGAACAGCAGACTGTTACGCAATTGCATCAGGTACGTGCCCGCAGCGAACCACGGCGATATCGGCGGCGCCGGCAGGCTGGTGAAGGAGTCCGCAATGCGCAGAACTAGCGGATGCGCCGCCGGATTGGTGACGATCGCGGCGGTAGTGTAGCCGCGCTCGCGCAAAAGCCAGGCGATATTCTGCGAGCGCATGCGATGGGGGATATGCCCGTAGAGCTGGAAGACATGGTTGGTCAGCGGATATTGGCCGGTCAGCAGCGACGCAACCGCGGGCGTCGTGAAGTCGGAGCTCGAATAGAAATTGATGAAGTTGTAGCTGCGGCGGGCCAGCCGCTCGAACTCGGGCGTGGTCGGCAGCCGATAGCCGTACAGCGACATGTCCTGCGCGGCCAACGCGTCGAAGCTTATCAGCACGACGTTGGGCTGACGCGGCGGATCGCCTGCGACGCTTCGCGCGCTCGGTATCGCGTCATAGCTGCGCCATCCGAAGGCGCCGCCAAGGACGCCGACCAGCAGGAGCGGGCAGATTGTCAACACCCTCTGCGCCGAGCGGTTCAGGTTATTCAGCAGCGCGAAGGCCCGCCCCCATCCGAAGAAGCTGAGCGCGATAACGGCGGCGAGCGCAACCGTGGCCTCGATGCTCGCATTGGCGATCGGGCCGACCATCGAATCGAGCGGGCTCATCAGCGCGTAGAGCGCAAAGCCGATGCTGAGCAGCGCGAAAAGCCCCGCACTGATCGCGTCGGCGCGCTCGCTGCAAAGCCCGAGCGCACGTCCCGTCGAAAGGATGAACGCGAGGCACGCCGCGCATACAACCTGCAACAGCACGAACGCGGTCAGGTCGAGCGCAAGCTCGGCGACGGCGCCGCCAGGCGAAAGGAAGTAGGACAGTCCGCGAAGCTGCTGGGACACGAGGACCGGAGCGAAGAAAAGCACGGTCGGCACCGCGAGGCTGCGGAACAGCAACCACCATCGCGCGAGCATCGCGGCTTACTTTCCGGCTTCGCGGGCGGCTTCGCGCGCCCGGTGTCCTTTGAGTCGATCGCGGACGGATTTGAGCCGCCGCCTAAGTTCCTTGCGACAATAGAAAACGAACGAAAGAAATACCGCCACCAACGGCGCCAGAATCTGGGAGAGGAACCCGCCCGCGTTGGGGTCGATGTAGGCGAAGGACTCGCCGCGCCACGACAGTACCAGCGCGATCCCGATTGCAGCGACCAGAATCATCGAACGGGCGACGCTTGCGCAGCGCAGGTCGACCGAACCGGCGCACCACGCGTCGCGGCTCAAACTTGGCAAAAGCAGCCTGCGCTGCACAAGTAGGGCAGGGGGGATGGGGCGCGCTTGCGCATAGCGGGGGCAAGGACCGACGCTTTGCGATAGACTTTAGACGTGGCTCGGATGGCGCGCTACGACGTGGTACTGATTGGCGGCGGCGTGGTCGGCAGCTCGCTCGCGATGGCGCTGGGCGAGCGCGGCTTGCGCGCGGCCGTCGTCGATATCGACCTCAGCGGTCGGCTCAGTTCAAGCGAGAAGAACGCGGGCGGCGTGCGCGCGACCTGGTGGCAGCCGGTCAACGTCCGACTCTGCCGCGCTTCGATCGAGTACTACGAAACCGTCCGCGACGAGGTCGGTTTCCGGCAGAAGGGTTATCTGTGGCTGTACGACGCGGAGACCTGGCCCAAGGCCCTGGCCCATTTACCGCTTCAGCGTGAACTCGGCCATCCGATCGAGGAATTGGACGCCGGCGCAGTTAGTCGCCGGGTGCCCGAGATCGACCGCCTCGATGGAATCGCCGGTGCGACGTTCTCGCCCGCCGACGGGCTGATCAATCCCAATCTGCTCAAGGAGCACTACCGCTCCCGCTCGCGCGCGCTGGGCGCCGAATATCTCGACTCCGTCTTCGTGCATGCCATCGAGGCCGGCCCGAGCGAGGTGCGAATCGGATGCTGGCGGGCCGACGAGCCGCTGTCGGACGAGGCCCTGATACGGATGATGACCGAGGACGGCCCGGGCGAGGCCGCCGCCGGCCATCTGTTCGAGCTTGCGGCGGACGCGGTCGCGATAACCGGCGGCGCATGGTCGCCGACGGCGCTTAGGCTGGTGGGCCTGGAAAACCTGAGCCAGCCGATTCGGCGCCAGATCTGCCTCGTCGATAATCGCGCGACCAACCTCGCCGCCTACGGGATGATCGTCGATACTTCGGGCGTGTACTTCCACAACGACGGCGCCTACATCCTGGCCGGCTACTCGCCGCCCGAGGAGCCGCCCGGCTACCATTTCCACTACGACGGCGAGCGCTTCTTCCTCGACGAGGTCTGGCCGCGACTGTACGCGCGGATGACGTGTTTCGAGCGGCTGCGCCACGTGCGCGGATGGGCGGGGCTGTACGAGGTGTCGCCCGACCGCAGCGCGATCATCGGGCGCGCGGCGCCGCGGGTGTACGAGGCGCACTCGTTCAGCGGGCGCGGCGTGATGCAGTCCTACGGGGCGGGACAGGCGCTGGCCGAGTTGATTGCCACCGGCCGCTACGAGCGCTTCGACGCCGGCGCACTCGATCGCGCCCGCTTCGCACGCGGCGAGCCGGCACTTGAGGAACTGCACATCTGAGACGTCAGCCCCCGTTTTAAAGCGCGTCCGGCTCGTGATAAGCATTGACGATTGCGCGGCAGCCCCGGGGCGGTAGCCGCAGCGCCGAGGAGGATGAATGTTTTCGTCGATCGATGACGTAATCGAGCGCTTCGCCCAGCAGCGCTACATCGCCAGCCGCCGCATCGCGACCGTCGTGTACCTGGCCGCCGCGCTCAAGAAGCCGATCCTGGTCGAGGGCCCGGCGGGCGTCGGCAAGACCGACCTCGCCAAGGTGCTCGCCGCCGCGCTCGGTCACACCCTCATCCGCCTGCAATGCTACGAGGGACTCGACGAGGGCAAGGCGCTCTACGAGTGGGAGTACGCCAAACAACTGCTCTACACGCAGATCCTCAAGGACAAGATCAGCGAGGTGCTGACCGGCGCGCAGGGGCTGGCCGCCGCCGTGGACCGCATCGCCAAGGAGGACGAGGTCTTCTTCTCCGAGCGCTTCGTGCTACCGCGGCCGCTGCTCAAGGCAATCACCGCCGACGAGCCGGTGGTGCTGCTGATCGACGAGATCGACAAGGCCGACGCCGAGTTCGAGGCCTTCCTGCTCGAGCTGCTCTCGGACTTCCAGGTCACCGTGCCCGAGATCGGCACCTTCAAGGCGCGCCAGCTTCCGCTGGTGGTGCTGACCTCGAATAACGCGCGCGAGATGTCCGACGCGCTCAAGCGCCGCTGCCTGCACCTCTACATCGACTTCCCCGACCGCGATCAGGAGCTCGCGATCATCAAGCTCAAGGCGCCCGAGGCGGCCGACAAGCTGGCCACCGAGGTCGTCTCGGTGGTGCAATCGCTGCGCAAGCTCGACTTGAAGAAAACCCCCGGCATCAGCGAGACTATCGACTGGGTCAAGGCGCTGACGCTGCTCAACGTGCAGAGCCTCGACCAGGAACTGGTCAACGAGACCCTCGACACGATCGTCAAGTACGAAGGCGACGTGCGCAAGGCGCAGGACGAGCTCAAGGAGTACGTGCGGCGGGCGCGCGCGCGGCGCGGCAGCGACGCTGGGCCGGCCAGCGACAAGGACCTCCTCAACTAGCGCCCGATTGCCGGCCGCCGCCGCCCGCGGAGCCACGATGGAAGACAAGCTGGTCGAATTCGCCAACCTGCTTCGCCAGAACGGCGTGCGGGTGTCGCTCGCCGAGACGCTCGACGCCCTGGGCGCGGCCAACATGACTGGCCTCGGCGAGCGCGACGCGTTTCGCGCCGCGCTGCGGGCCACGATGATCAAGCGGGCGAGCGAGCTGCCGGTTTTCGAGGAGCTGTTCGACGTCTACTTCTCCGGGCTTGGCGAGATCATCAAGCAGGCCGGGCAGGCCGTGCAGGACGCGCTCTCGATGTCGGACCAGGATTTCCAGAAGTTCCTGGACGAGGTCGAAGAGATGCTCAAGAAGGAAGGGCAGAAGCTCTCGGAGCTGGCACGCGAGCTGCTTCAGAACCGCTCGGGCGCGCTCGAGAAACGCCTGCGCGAGGCCGCCCGCGCGGTGCGCCTGCAGGGTATCGAGCGGACCATCGAGGAGAACTACTTCGCCCGCGCGCTGGCGCGCGCGCTTGGCCTGGACCGCCTCGAGCAGGAGATCCGCGAGCTGCGCGAGCAGATCCAGAAGATGGAACTGGGCGGGGCGTTCAAGGCCCAGCTCGAAAAGTACCTCGAACGCCGGCTCAAGGCCCTCGACGATATCGTCCGCCGCTACGTCCGGATGGAGCGCGAGAAGCGCGACCTCAAGGCGCGCGAGGAGCAGCGCCTCAACCAGCTCTCGGACAAGAGCTTCTACTACCTGAGTGACGAGGAGCTGGACAAGATGAAGGAGGCGGTCGCGCGCCTGGCGCAGCGGCTGAAGAACGTGCTCGCGGTACGCCGCAAGCGGACCAAGAAGGGCCGCTTCGACATCAAGCGCACGCTGCGCAGCAACCTGGAGTACGGCGGGGTGCCGTTCAAGCTGCGCTTCGAGAAGCGCAAGCGTGAGAAACCGCAGGTGGTCATCCTGTGCGACGTCTCGGACTCGGTGCGCAACGCCTCGCGCTTCATGCTCCAGTTCGTCTATTCGCTTCAGGACCTCTACTCGCGCGTGCGCAGCTTCGTCTTCGTCTCCGACATCGGCGAAGTCACCGAGCACTTCCGCACCAACGATATCAAGGACGCGCTTGACGCCGCGCTCAAGGGCGACATCATCAACGTCTACGCCCACTCCGACTTCGGGCGCGCCTTCCGCAACTTCGTCGCCGACCACATCGGCGCGGTCAACAAACGCACCACCGTGATCGTGCTGGGCGACGCGCGCAACAACTACAACCTGCCGCACGACTGGTGCCTGCGCGAGATTCGCCAGCGCGCCCGCCGCATCATTTGGCTCAATCCCGAAAGCCGCAACACCTGGGGCTTCGGCGATAGCGAGATGGAGCGCTACGCCGTGCACTGCGATCTGGTCGAGGAGTGCCGCAATCTCAACCAGCTTTACCGCGTCGTGGACCATCTGGTCGCGCGCTGAGCGCGCGCCTGGCCGCGCTCTGGCGCTCACTCAGGTTGACCGCCGTGCGGCTTTGGTCCAAGATAAATGTGTGCCGCATTGAGCGTTCGCATGCGCTCGGGCGCGACGCGGGCTACCCGGCTGGAGTAAAGAAATTCGCCATGGCCGCGCAGAGGGAAGATTTTATTCTGATGATGGTCGGCGGGCTGACCCTCGATCCGACCACCAAGATGCCGATCGTCGTGCTCAAGGACCCGGACAACAAGCTCAATCTACCCATCTGGATCGGTCCGCTCGAGGCGGCTTCGATGGCGACCGAACTGGAGGGAATCCGTCCGCAGCGCCCGATGACGCACGATCTTTTGCGCAACGTCCTCGGTGAGCTGGGCGCCACGGTCGAGGCGGTCGAGGTCACCGAGCTGCGCGAGAACACCTACTTCGCGCGGATCATGATGCGCACGCGCGAAGGGCGCGAGATGGAGATCGACTCGCGCCCCTCCGACGCGATCTCGCTCGCTCTGCGGACCAAATCGCCGATCTACGTGGCCAAGAAGGTGCTCGAGATGTCGAGCGAGCTGCGCGAGCAGGCCGCCGAGCCCGCTAGCGGCGCCGATCAGAACCTCGCCGGCGTCTCGCGCGACAAGTGGTCGGAAATCCTCGAGCGGATGTCGCCCGAGGACTTCAAGTACAAGATGTAACTTGGCCCCCGCGTCTCCCGCGCGCCGGCGCGGCGGCGCGTCCACAGACCCACTTGGCGACCCGCCGCAAACTCAGCCGCAAAGAACTCAAGCAGCCAGACGAGTTTCAGACCGTCGTCGAAACCGTCAGCACGTTCCTCGAACTTCATTTGCGCGAGGTGCTGCTCGCAACCGGCGCCCTGATCGTTATCGCCGCGGTCGTGCTGGGCGTTTACTACTATGAGGCGCGCCGCGCGCGGCTGGCTGGGGAGCGCTTCGCGCAGGCGTTGAGCCAGCTCGAACAGCGGCAGTACCCGGCCGCCGAGGAGGCGCTGGGCAGGCTCGCGGCCGACGAGTCGCATCGCGCGGTCGGCCGGCTCGCCAACCTCTACCTAGCCAGCGCCTACCTGGCGCAGAAGGAGCCCGCCAAGGCGCGCGACGCGCTGCGCACCTACCTCGACCGCGGCGGCGATTCGATTTTTCGTGACACCGCCCTCAACAACCTCGCCGTCGCCTACGAACAACTCGGCGACTACAAGCAGGCCGCCGACGCTTACCGCGAGGCGGCAAAGCTAGCGGGGCCCGGGCAGGCGAGGGCGGAACTGGGCGCGGCGCGGATGCTGCTTAAGGAGGGCAAGCGCGGCGACGCGATCGCCGCCTACCGCGCCTTCGTCAGTGCGCATCCGTTTGCCGCCGAGCGCGAGAGCGTGCGCGAGACGCTTGCGCGCCTCGGCGTCGCGCCGCCGGGCGCGACGCCCGCACCGTCGGTCCAGCTCATCAAGCCCGCCAGCGTGCCGGCGCGCTGATTGTCGTCAGCGGGGCAGGGCTTCGCTCCTCCCGCCAAAGCCGCTTTGCCAGCTCCCGGCTCGATGCTCTCCATCCAAAGAGTTCAATCGCGTCGCGTGACGCGAGCGCTCTCCACCCCTGGACGAAGCGAGCAAACGCGAACGGAGTCGAAGGATCCCGGACGGCTGCGCGCAAGCGAAGCCGATACCGGTTCGCGAAGCCTCGCTTGTGTGCCGCCTGCGCTCGCGGCGCCGGAAGATGAAGCGCTTTGCGCGGCGCTACTTCTTCGCCTCGCGCTGCTTGAGCTCTGAATCGATCACTGAAGCGAAGGTTTTGTCGGAGGGGAGCCCGACCAACTCGATCCCGTTGACCAGGAAAGTCGGCGTGGAGTTGACGCCGATTGCATTGCCGTCGGCGCGGTCCTGGTTGACCTGCGCCTCGGCCGAGTCGCCGGCGATACAAGCGTCGAGCGCCGCCTCGTCCAGCCCGAGCTTCTTGACCTGACCGGTCACGTGCTCGCGCAGGTTCTGCGGCGTGATCTCGCCCTGGTCGCGGTAGATATCGTCGGCGAAGGGCCAGAACGCCTTGGGGTTCTGGCGCCGCACGCATTCGGCTGCGAGCGCCGCCTGCATCGCCCACGGATGAATGTTGAGCGGGAAGTTCTTGAAGATCAGCCGCACCTTGCCCTTGTAGGTCGTGTTGACCACGGTCTCGATGTCGCCGAAGGCGCGTGCGCAGTAGGGGCACTCGAAGTCGCCGAACTCGATAATGGTCACCGGCGCGTCCTCGGGGCCGAGCGTCGCGCGGTCGGCGAGACGCAGCTTGCTTGTGTCAACGCGCCCCCACGGGTCTTTGCTGAGGTCGAGCAGGCTGCCGACAAGCGCTTTGCCCGGCGACTCGGTGATCAGCTCCGAGCGCGGCGGCGAATTGGCGGGCGCGCCGACTGCGCGCAGCGGACGCGTCCACAGCCCATGCACGGGTCCGGGGGTGGCGGCGCCGATATCGATGTCGCTGATGATCGCCGTCTTCTGGGCGGCGTCGGTATAGAGGATGAACTTAGCGGTCTGGCCGCTTTCGGCGTGCAGAGTCACGACGCGGCTGAAGAGCCCCTTGATGTCGGACGGCTTGCGGGGGCCGAGCTCGACGTCGGCGGGGCTGCCGAGGCGGAAGTGATGCTGGATGAAGACTTGCAGATGCTGGTCGCTGCCGGCCGCGGCCTGGCTGGAGGCTTCGGCGGCGGCGCGCCCGCCGGTGGCCAGCGCTGGGACAGCGACAAGTCCTAGCATCAGCGCGCATGCGAGCGCCCACGTGAGTCCGTTCGGTCTGGGCTTGGGCATAACGGCATCCAATCATAGAGACGCGGGAGCGGCCGCGCCAGTACCGGACTAGGCCGGCGCCGCCACGCGCCACCCGTGGACGATTAAGCGCTTTATTGTACGAGCCGACAGTTCGTATAAGAAATATTATGTCAACTTGCCGAATGCTCCGGGGATGCCTCGGTTAGTGCTGTGCTCCACGGATGCGCTCGGTTAGTGGGGCGAGCGCAGGAGACGAGCGAAGCCGGCTGCAGCTGCTCAGCCCGGCTGCACCATCGCGGCCCTCCCAGGCCGATGCCGCCAACGCGGCTATTCGGTCTCGGACTGTTGCTGGAGGCGCTCGATTTCCCTGCGCTGGCGCTCGATCTCCTGCTGTTGCGTCTGGAGTTGGGACTGGGTCTGTTGCTGCGCGGCTTCCTGGTTCTGCATCTCGTTTCCCACCGCGAAGCCGCCGACTCCGCCCAGCGCGCCGCCGATTGCCGCGCCCGCGCCCGGCGCGCCCACGGCCGCGCCGATAATTGCGCCGGTTGCCGCGCCGAGTCCGCCGCCGAGCAGGGTCCCCTTCTCGCGCGTCGAGAGCGGCTGCCCGCTGCATCCCACAGCGGCGATCACGCACGCCGCCGCAAAAACTAGCACAAACGCCTTTCTCGACCGACGATCCATCGCAAAGCCTCCTTCGCTTCGCGTCAACTTGTCGGACGTTCTATGGTTGCGATGACGCGGCGTTGCCTGCGGGCAAGCCGGCGATCGTTTTGCCGTCGGCGCTGGCGAGCGCAAGACCCGGATTGCCGTTGGACTTGAGATAGAGCTGGGCGCGCTCCTTGCCGTTCTGATCAAACAGGGCGAGCGCGGGCTGCCCGGTCGCGGGCAGGCCGAGTCCCGCGCGCGCCTTGCCCGACTGATCGTAGAGGGTGAGACTCGCCTCGCCGTTTGGCGCGGCGCTCAGCCCGGCAAGCTGCGTGCCGTTGGGCCCATAGACGGCGATACCGCCGCGCCCGCCGTGGCTTTGGCCGACCACCGCGCGCCGCCGGCCCATCGCGTCATAAAACGCGACCGCCGACGAACCGTCGGCCATCGTCTTGAGCTCGGCGCGGCTCCTTCCGGCGGCGTCGTAGAGTGCAAGAGCGGCCATCCCGCGCGCCGTCACTTGCATCAGGCCGCGCTGGCTGCCGTCGGGCGCGACCAACTCGAATTTCTCCGCGCGAACGACGCGGCTATGGCGGGCAGCGGCCAAGGCGTCGGCGCGCGGCCAGAAATGCGTGGCGAGCCCGCTGCCGACGATTCCGCCGAAGAAGAGCGCCAACAGGCCGTAGCAGTGGTTTGCATGCTTCATGACAGGTCCCTCCCTCCAGGACGTTGGAATTGCGCGCTCACTGGATAACGGGCGTCCCGCGCGTGGTCAGACGCCATCCCCCGGATGCGCGTAACCGGTCACGCCGCAGCGCAGCCCTACCCGATCGTACCGCGGATCGGCGCCCTCGCGCCGCATCGGGGCGTTTGATTGTGCGAGTGTGACCAGTCTCCTACTTTCGTAGCGCTTTCTCAAATTCCATATTGCGCCGCGCCCGAGAGAACGCTGGCCGAGTTCGAATTGCTACCGGGCGTTGTCGCGTGTTCGGCCCGGATTTGCCGTTGCTCGCGCCCGCGCCTGGCGCGTCGCGCGCGGCTTGCGCCCGAGGTCGGCCAGCGTGCGCCGAATCGCGAAATTGTCGGGCGCAAGCTCACAGGCGCGTTCCAGATAGGCGACCGCTGCCGCTGTGCGCTCGGAAGCTGCCGCGACGCGGCCAAGCTCGTGCAGCAGCTCGGCGCTCTCGCCACCCGCCTCACGCGCCCGGCACAGCGTCCTAAGCGCTCCGGTCCAGTCCTCCCGCGCGGCCAGCAGGGTGGCCATCCCGCGCAAGGCGGCGACGTTCAGAGGATCAAGTTCGAGTGCTTCTTTAAATAAAGACTGGGCATTGCGCCGCGCTCCCTTGTGGCTGAGCGCGTCGGCAGCCAGCGCCAGCCGCGTCGCCTCCTCGGCAAGCCGCCGCACGCTGACTTCGATCTCGATCTGCTCTGCGCTCGCTTCGGCGCGCACGATTTTGATCCGCGGACCGAGGTACTCGCGCAGACGGTCGATTATTGTCTCGTGGTCGCCGCTTGCCGCCTCGAGGAAGGCGAAGCCCAGCGCATCGCCGACGTGGTCGTCGCGCCGGATGATCAGGCGCGACGTACTTCGCCCTCGCGCGGCGCCGCGCACGGTGCCGTCAGACGCGCTCATCGGGGTCGAAAAGCTTGCGGTACTCGTCAAGCGCGAACCGGTCTGTCATCCCGGCGATATAGTCGGCAATCACCCGCGCCAGCGGCTCGCCGTCGGCCTCGACGCGGCGCAGGATATGGTCGGGCAGTTGGTGCGGATCGCCCATGTAAGCGTTGAACAAGGCTTCGAGCACCCGCGCCGCCTTGCCGGTCATCCGGCTCACCCGGTAGTGCCGGTACAGGCGCTCGCGCATCAACTGCTTGAGCTCCTCGACCATCGGCGCCATCGCGGGGCTGAAGCCGGCAAGCGCGCGGCCGGCGCGCCGCACGTCGTCCACGCTCTGGATTGCCGCACGTCTGAGCTCGGCGTCGATGTTGGTGACGAGGTCGGTCACCATCGCATCGATCATCCGGATCACGGTCTGGTAGCGCGCGACGCCCGCCGCGGCGTGGGGGCTGGCGGCGCGGGCCGCGGCGTCTGATTCGCGGAACAGGCGCGAACGGTTAAGCTCGTCGAGCGTCAGCATCTGCGCCTTGTGCCCGTCGTCCACGTCGTGCGCGAGGTAAGCTATCTCGTCCGCCAGATCGACGATCTGCGCCTCCAGGCAGGGATAGAGCGCGGCGTCGAACTCCTGCGCGGCGGGGCGCGCGCGAAAGTCGGAGTGCTTGATGATCCCCTCGCGGACCTCGAAGGTGAGATTGAGCCCGCGGAAGTTCGGATAGCGCACCTCGATCCAGTCCACCGTGCGCAAGCTCTGCGCGTTGTGGTCGAAGCCGCCGTGCGGCGCCATCAGTTCGCGCATGATCTTCTCGCCCGCGTGGCCGAACGGCGTATGGCCGAGGTCGTGGGCGAGCGCGACCGCCTCTGCGAGTTCGATGTTGAGCCCGAGCGCGCGCGCGACCGTGCGCGTGATCTGCGCCGTCTCCATCGTGTGCGTGAGCCGCGTGCGGTAGTAATCGCCCTCGTGGTTGACGAAGACCTGGGTCTTGTACTCCAGACGGCGGAAAGCGGCGGAGTGGATGATGCGGTCGCGGTCGCGCTGGAAAGCCGTGCGCATCGCATGCGCGGGCTCGCTAAAGCGCCGCCCACGGCTGTCACGCGAACGCATCGCGTAAGGCGCAAGGTTACGTGCCTCGAGTTCTTCCAGCTCTTCTCTGCTCAGCAACATGACGGGCGCCGATGCCAGACTGCAGGTCAGCGCCGATGTTACCACGCAACCGCGCGGGTCCTGAACCGCACGGCTTTGCGGCTGTCAACAGACGCGCTCGCGGCGCGGCAGACCGGCTTCTGCGCGTGGCTCGTGCCGTCTATAATCGCGCGCAGGAGGCGGATGTGGTGGTGCGGAGGCCTGGGCGGCTGAGTGGCGCGTTCGTGGGCGGCGCGGCGATCGTCGCGGGATGCGCGATGATGGCGGGATGCGCCGCGCGAACGCCGCCGGTGGCTTTCACACCACCGCCGGCTCCGGGCGCTCCCGCGCCGATCCGTTCGGTCGTCGGCGTCGCCTCGTGGTATGGCCCCGGCTTCCACGGCAAACCGACTGCGAACGGCGAGATTTACGACCAGGCGGACCTCACCGCGGCGTCGAACATTTTTCCGCTCGGCTCGCTGGTCGTGGTCACCAACCTCGACAACGCGCGCGCGGTCGAGGTGCGAATCAACGACCGCGGGCCGTTCGTCAAGGGACGCGCGATTGATCTCTCGTGGGGAGCGGCGCGCGCGCTTGGGATGGTCGGGCCGGGGACGGCGCGGGTGCGGATGGACCTGGTGCAGACGGTGGCTGCC
>DASRHP010000011.1 GCA_035650475.1 Candidatus Binataceae bacterium | reverse complement strand
ATTTCTCGGCCTCGACGGGCTGGGCGCGGGCGGCGACCTGGCGGCCGCGCTGGCCGAGGTCATCGATCCCGGGCTGCGCCACGACGCCGGCGGGCGCGAGGCGGCCGACCCGCTGGTGCGCGACGTCTACCGCCTGGCGCTTGCCGCCGGCCATGACGGCGCGGCGCGGCGGCGGCTGCAGCAGCTGGTGTCGCAGTTCGCCGGGCTCGAACGCCTGCGCCAGCCGCTGCACCGCGCCCACGAGGCCGCCGCCGCCGCGGCCGGCCGCGTGCCCGGGCTCGAGGCCGAGCTCGCCGCGTTGCGCGACGCCGCCGCCGCCGCCCAGGTTGCGCGCGACGAGGCCGCCGCCCGCGCCGAGACCGCCGAAGCGGCGCTGCGCGAGGCCGAGGCCCGCGCCGCCCGGCTCGGCGCGATCGAAGCGCGCCTCGCCGAACGCGAGGCCGAGCTCGCCGGGTTGCGCGACGAGGCCGCTGCCGCCCAGGCGGCGCGCGACGAGGCCGCCGCCCGCGCCGAGACGGCCGCGGCGGCGCTGCGCGAGGCCGAGGCGCGCGCCGCCCGGCTCGGCGAGATCGAAACGCGCCTCGCCGAGCGCGAAGCCGAGCTGGCGAGCGCCCGCGAGGCCGTCGCCGCGTTGCGCGACGAGGCCGCCGCCGCCCAGGCGGTGCGCGACGACGCCGCCGCCCGCGCCGAGACCGCCGAAGCGGCGCTGCGCGAGGCCGAGGCCCGCGCCGCCCGGCTCGGCGAGGTCGAAACGCGCCTCGCCGAGCGCGAGACCGAGCTCGCCGCGTCGCGCGACGCAGCCGCCGCCGCCCAGGCGGCGCGCGACGAGGCCGCCGCCCGCGCCGAGACCGCCGCGGCGGCGCTGCGCGAGGCCGAGGCGCGCGCCGCCCGGCTCGGCGAGATCGAAACGCGCCTCGCCGAGCGCGAGGCCGAGCTGGCGAGCGCCCGCGAGGCCGTCGCCGCGGCGGAGGCGCAGGCGGCGGCGGAGCGGCGTCAGGCGGCGGCGGCCGCGGCGAAGGCGCAATCGGCGCTGACCGCGCTGTGCGCCCGGGCCGAGACCGCGGAGGCGGCTTTGCACCGGGCGCGGGCCGAGGCGGCGGCGCGGCTCGGCGAGGTCGAGGCGCGGCTGGTCGAGCGCGAGACGGCGCTGGCCGAGGCGCGGCACGCGCTCGCCGGCCTGAGCGCGGTGCTGGAGACGGCGGAGTTGCGCCTCGCCGACGAGGCGGCGGCGGCGCAGGCGGCGCTGCGCGAGCAGGCGGAAGCCGAGCTCGCCGTCGCCGCCGAGCGGGCGGAGCGCGGCGCCGCGCTGGCCCGCGCCGAGGCGGAGGCGGCCGGGCTGCGCGCCGCGCTCGCCGAGACGACCGGCTCGCTCGACGCGACGGCGCAGCGGCTGCGCACCGCCGAACAGGAAGCGGCCGCGGCGCGCGCCGAGCGCGATGCCGCGCGGGCCGAGACGGCGGCGCTGCGCACGGAACTGGGCGGGCTGCGCGACGCGCTCGGCCGCGCCGAGGGCCAGGCGAAAGCGCGCGAGGTCCAGGCAGCCGCGGCGCTGGCCACGGCGGACGCGGCGGAAGCAGAGGCCGCCGCCGCCCGCGAGGTCGGCGCCCGGCTGGCTGCGGCGTTCCGCGACGAGCCGGTGCCCGGGCCGGCCGCGGCGGCGATCCCCGGCGCGTGGTGGCGCCGCCGGCCGCTCGCGCTGCGCGGGTGGCGCGCGCCCGACAAAGCGGTCTCTCTGCAAACTCAGGGGGCGGAATGATCCTGCCGCTCGGCCGCAAAAACGGCCGGCCCAGCGCGATCATGCTGGGCGATCGCGCCCGCGACGCCGGCGACTGGCACGCCGCCGCGCGGCATTACCGCACCGCCTTGGAGCGCAACCCGGCGCGCGCCCCGATCTGGGTCCAGTACGGCCATGCGCTGAAGGAAAGCGGCTTTCTCGCCCAGGCCGAGGCCGCCTATCGCCGCGCCCTGGCCGAGGCGCCCAAGGTGGCGGACACCTATCTGCAGCTCGGCCACGTGCTGAAGCTTCAGGGCCGGGCGAAGGAGGCCGAGGCGGCCTATCTGCGCGCCCTGGTGCTCCACCCCGCCCTGCCCGACGTGCCGGAGGAGCTGCGCGGCCTCGGCTGGTCGGAGGCCATGGTCGGCGAACTCGCGGTTGTGGCGAACCCCGACGCCGCCCGCCCCACCAAGCGGGTCGATGCAAGCCGTGCCGAACCGGTCAACGCCCCTCCGGCAGCGGAGGTTCCGCGGGGCGAGGCGCGACCGCAGCCATCGGGGCCCGACATGCGGGCCCTGGCAACAGTTGTGCGCGACTCTGGCTTATTCGATCCGCAGGTCTACCTGTCGCTGCCGCGGCAAGCCGATTTGCGCCAAGGCAACGCGGATCCGACGAAGCACTTCATTGAGTACGGTTTCCAGGAGGGCCGCCCCTTCACTAACCCCGAGGTGATAGCGCGCCGGCTCGCCCGCTTCGATGACGAATTGCGCCGGGAAAGCGCTCGCTTTCGGGAAGAAGCGGAGGCGCTAGCGGCCCGGCCCGGCTATCCCGATATCACCGGACGACGCCCGGGGAAGCTCCGCATCGGGATATTTTGCAGCAGCGAAGGCAACTTTTTTATGCGGGAGTTTGCCGAGCTGCTGGCCTGGGGGCTTCACGAGGCCGGGATCGAAGCTGTGCACCGGGACGAGACTGCGGACCGCAGCGAGGCATTCCACCTTCGCGTCTTTGTTGCTCCACACGAATTCTTCTACCTGGGAGCCGGTCCCGCTTGGGCGCCCGTGGCGGCGGCGGCTAATTCGGTGCTCTACAACGTCGAACAGATGCAGACGCAGTGGTTTTGCCGCGCGCTGCCGCTGCTGATGCAGGCCCCGCTGGTACTCGACGCCAATTTTCACAACGCCGTTTTGTTGCGCACGTTGGGCTGCAACGCGCTCCATTTTATGCCCGGCTACCTCCCGGACACCCCGTACACCAAGCCGTGCATCGACATATCGGATATCGAGCTGATGCGCGGCTACGCGTTCGCGCGCGAACCTTTTGACTGGCAGCAACGGCACAGTCTCGAGGACCGCCCGATCGACATCCTTTTTATCGGCAGCAGCGCGCCGCGACGCGACACGACGCTGGCGCGGCTAGCGAGCCTTACCGACCGCTACCGCTTTGTGTGTGTTTATACGCACCAAGACGCCCCGCTTACTCCGCACACTTACCGCAGCACATCCACCGCAATAAATTGCGCGCTCGCGCAGCGCTCGAAAATCGTTCTTAACATCCATCGCGATTGGCTTGGTTATTTCGAATGGTCGCGGATGGTGCTTCAGGGGTTCTGGCAAGGGGCCTGCGTGGTGTCGGACCCAAGCTTACCCAACCCCCTTTTTCAGCCGGGCATTCACTACCTGGAAGAGAATTGCCGCCATCTCGGCGAGCTCATTCGCTGGCTTCTTTCCAGCGACGACGGAAGACGCAAACTTAGCGAGATTGCACACGCCGGTTTTAAGCAAGCGAGTTCCCTTGGACGGATGGCGGTCACCCTGGCCCCAGCTTTGAGCGCATTCCACCGGTTAACCCGTGACACTCAACCTGCACTATTCGACTGGATATAGCTGTGCCACTATTTGACGTTCGTGCCTTAGCGCAGCCCGTTTATCAGACAGAATATAAGACACCATTGCCGGATGACGTTGCCGTCATCATCCCGTTGTTTAACTATGGCCATACAATATTGGATACATTGCGATCTGTCATCAATCAGGATCACAATCAGTTGAGTATTACGCTCGTTGATGACTGTTCGACGGATGATGGCCTTGAAAAGGCACTCGCCTATTTGAAGGCGAGCGAGGCGCGTTTCCGGCGGGTGCACGTGTTGCGCCACGAACGCAACCAGGGCCTGTCGATGACTCGTAACTCCGGGATCGCTTGGAGCGCGGAACCCTATCTTTTCATGCTCGATGCCGATAACCGTATAAGACCGCCCGCGTTGTCCCGCCTCCTCGCTGCGCTGAAAATTTCTGGAGCGGCCTTCGCGTACTCTCAGTTAACCTTGTTTGGCAGCGAAACGGGTATTGGAGTTGCCGACGTATGGCAGCCGAGCAAACTCCTTCGCGGAAACTACATAGACGCTATGGCACTGATTAGGCGGGATGCTTTGGTTTCCCTCGGGGGCTACGAGACGCTCGCTGATGATCACGGTTGGGAAGATTACGATCTCTGGTGCCGATTTGCAAAGCGGGGACTATCAGGAGTGTTTGTACCGGAGCTTTTATGCGACTATAGAGTCCATCACTCTTCGATGTTGAGAACGCGAACCAATCGGAACGCAGCCGCCCTCGAAGCGGAGATGCTGTTGCGCCACCCCGACTTAGCTTGAATTAACCACGGACCGCAATGCTCCTAGCTAAGCGGAATGCTGTGCTTTTTCATGGCCCCTCTGCGAGGTACTCCTCAATCTCCCGGTACGGCTCACTTCCAACATAGCGATCAAGGAATGCTTCTTCATCGAGCTGAGTAAACTCGTATAGTGCATGATGATCCAGAGCAATTTTCATTAAATCCTCCTCGATCTCTCGATAGGACGAGAGCGCTCGTTTAAAGGAATTCCCTCCTGCTGACACGCGCGCAGATAGCTGCTCGTTTACGTATGCGTATAAGGCATAATCTTCAGAGAACTCGGTTCCATAGAGCGCCTGAAGCATTTCTCGTCCGCGCTCTTTTTGATCTGCCATGCGCCCGTCAAGTGGGGTTACATTCTTCCTCACATAAAGCGGTGGCCGCCACCCCATTTCTTTGGCGATCAATAGGACCGACTCGTCAAATCGCTCCATTGTACCGATCGCCGGGATGTAGCCTTTTATGGCTGCGATCGCCGCGTTGCAGAGACCCTCCGGTGGTTCATCGCTGCCGCATAAGAACCGGCATTGATCAGCCCGGTCGCACATTTCCGTAGAAGCCGCAAACTTCTCTAACGTAAGCTCGCCCGAGCGTACCTCCGAAGCGTGCCTGTGATGGGGGATACGTAAAAGCGTAAAAGTAATTTGACAGGACACGCTCTATAGGATCGCGCAGTATCGAGAAATAACGACAGGGGAAATTGAGCAGCTGATGGACACCAAATCGCTGATGCCCAACCATAAGTCGCACGTCCTGCCTTGCTAGAGCCTCGCGTAACTGCACCTCGGCCGGCTTATCCGGATCCCAGGGTAGGGCGCTATCGACGGGCCCGACGGCGCCACCATCAGCCGGCTCAAATACCATTATGTGTTTGATTTCATACTGTCTGGCGAGTACCACCCTGAGGGACGATCCCCCCGTTTTTGGTATATGAATAAAGATGTCCACGCCCACGATCACACATCCCTGTCTGACAGGTGTAATTCTATCTTAAGTTTGGAGTAAGGCAAGCGTAAGTTTGAGCTGATCGACAGCTTCGCATCAACGCTTGCACCCGGGCGCTTTCGTAAAGAACGACGCCTCTGGGAGGAGGGAACCTGTTGTGCTTATCAAGCTCTCATCGGGACTTGCGATACTAAACATGAACATATTT
This sequence comes from Candidatus Binataceae bacterium, assembly GCA_035650475.1. NCBI lineage: Bacteria > Candidatus Binatota > Binatia (SeqCode) > Binatales (SeqCode) > Binataceae (SeqCode) > Binataceae bacterium (SeqCode). The sequence continues at coordinate 5,137 of DASRHP010000011.1, read as the reverse complement.
TCAACATCGACCTTGCTCGCGACGACCTCGCAGTAGAACCGGTTGAACGCGCTTAAACGAGCATTCCGTGCGCGGCCGACAAATGGCGCGTTATGGTACCCCCATTCTGTAATCCAGATCGGCTTCCCGGCCCCGCTTTCGCTTGAAAACCTCCTGAGTGCGGGCGCAATGGTTTCCGGGTGGTCAATCTCGGGGTACATATGAATTCCGACTCGATCGACGAGGTTCAAGTCGCTCCTGCCGTCGAGGGTTTTCAACATCCTAATGAACTGAGCGGGATGGGCGAACGACCGTGACGGAATTAGGCCTAGCGTGTTTGCCGTACCGAAGGAAACGATTAACGCACGCGGATACAACCCGGGCGTTTTGATCGTTTCGACGGCGGCTTCGAGGAAGCGCGCGTATGCCTTTGCGTAAGGGAGTAGCGACGAATCACGCAGGTTCGGTGCGTCGGGCTCGAACGGCAAGTCGGTGTTGAAACAGACCCAATCTAGTTCGTTGCCGATTTCAAAAGCGTCTACCTCAATTTCCGCGTGCCTTAATGCTGCCAGAGCGCTCGATAAGCGCGTCTTTAATCGTCCCGTGTCGAGGCCGCTGAGCGGAAGATTGCCACTCGACCATCCGCATAAGCGCTTGAACTCGGGCCCGGCGTACCTCGCACTTGGTTTATCGTAATACTCCGGCTCCGGATTGATAATGAGGAGGACGTGCTTATTTTGACCGCGAATCTGCCTCAAAATCTCGATCTCTTGCTCGACCGCATTAGGATGTAGAGCATCCCGGTACCATACCGCCGGTATGCGGCTCAGCGCCTTAAGAACGAGGTTCCGGCGTTCGGGCGGAGCCCACGCCAGATTGGAATCAGAAATGGACCGCCAGGGTTTGACCTCATCTCCGTAGGACATTGTTATCGTCAGGCAAAAAAGTGCCGTCCCAAAGATGGCCCGGAGCATGAGTCGACGATTCATTTTTTGGTCGAGAAACCGCATTGACCGAGACCCTTTTGAACGCCAAGCCTCGCAATCATTTGCGATAAAAGCGCATCAACAGATAATCCCAGTACGGCCCGTAGATTTCTCCGACTGCTTCAGCCGCTTCTAATTCCCATCCTAACCCGTGCATACAAGCTTCCAAGTGGCTTGCAGTATGACCCCACATCCAGTACCGGGAGGCAAAACGCTCTACTCGTGGTTCCTTCGGCCACATGGACCCCTCCCGGTAACGTTCTTTTAGTTCCTCCGGCCAAAACTGTAGCAACGTTGCAGTTGAAGGCAAAGGGAACGTATCTTCCCTAAGGCAAGGCTGGGCAATACAGATGAATTTTGACGTTGCCTCGGCGACATAATTCAAAATACCCACATAATTTTCCTGATGCAACAACACTTCATATAAAATAGAGGTGTCAACTTTGGTAAGACGCTCGTAGAGAGCGGGATCACGAAAGTCCGCGTTTATAAATTCGATTTTTAGCTTCGGGTTGACCTGTTGCGCGGCTTTGACATTTACGTCGAATTCAGGACGCGGAGTGACATCGATCATGCTCGCAAATTCGGCATCCAGCTTGATGGCCGGTTCTAGCAAATACCTTCCATGCACGAGATAAAGCCCGCCGTAATCGCGCAATGATTTTGTTCCAACGGCACCGACTACAAGATCCACCTTCTTCTGGAACAAAAAATTGATGTCAGTAGTAGCGGACCTTAACATTAGAATCTCCCGCGCTGATCACGCCGCGTAATACCCCACGAACTCGTCCCAGGCGGCGGCTTCGTTCCAGTCGAGCGCGGCGGGGTCGAGAAGGTCGGTGTTGATGCGCACCGCCGGCTCGGGAAATTCCCTCTGCTCGGCGTGGTCGAGGGCGCAGGGGCGGCCGAGCCGCGCCTCGGCTTCGCGCCGTACCCGCTCGGCAAAGGCGCCCTGGCTCTCCGGGTAGAAGCTCGGGTTGAGCCGGCGCACCGCGCCGGGCGGCGGGCTCGCCGCGACGAACTGCCCATAGGCGCGGGCCAACAGGCTCACCGGCACGTTGTCGCGGACATAGCGCGGCGTCTGCACCCGCGCCGTCTCGCCGCGCCGCCAGCTCCGCATCAGATAGGCGGTAAAGCGCGGCTCCTCGTACGGCCCGAACGGGTTGGGGATGACGAACTTCTCGAAGCTGAAGCCCTCGCGCCCGGCATAAAAGGCGGCCGCCGCCGCGGTCAAGCCCTTCGACAGCCCGTAGGGGCTGAACGCGCGCAGCGGCGCCGAGCCCGCCCCCTCGCCCGGCTCGAAGACGCTGCCGGTCAGCACCAGCCGGGCGCAGCCGCGCTCCCCCAGCGCCCGCAGCACCGCCGGCAGCCGGTACAGGTTGCGCGCGGCGGCCGCATAGGGGTCGAAATCGGGGCTGCGGTAATCGCCGACCTCGGCGCCGTGATGGCACAGCACGTCGAACCCGCCCGCCGCGCCGCGCACCAGGTCGAGAAACGCGTCGCCGCCGAAGGCGCAGCCGAAGCGCAGCTCGCAGCACCCGCGCAGCCGCGCGATGCGCTCGCCCCGCACCCCGTCATAGGCGCCGTCGCCGCGGCAGGCCGCCACCACCGCGTGCCCGGCCGCGCTGAGCTCGCGGGCAAACCAGAACCCGGTGAACGAGCTGGCGCCGGTCAACAGGATGCGCATCGCCGCTCAGCCGCCGAGATGCCAGGCCGGGTCGAAATCGCGCTGGTTGGCGTCCTTGTCGGAGATGACGGCGGGCGCCGCCGGCCAGGCGATGGCAAAGCGCGGGTCGTTCCAGCGCACCCCGCGCTCGCGCTCCGGCGCATAAAAGGCGCTGACCAGATAGAACGCCTCGGTGTCCGGCTCCAGCGTCAGAAACCCATGGGCGAAGCCGCGCGGCACATACATCATGCGGCGGTTCTCGGCGCTGAGCTCGGCCCCGAAGCTGTGCCCGAACGTCGCCGAGCCGGGGCGCAGATCGAGGATCGCATCCCACAGCGCGCCGCGGATCGCCCGCACCACCTTGACCTCGGCCGCCTCGCCGAGCTGGTAGTGCATGCCGCGCAAGGTGCCCTTGTCGCGGCTCAGCGAGTTGTTGATCTGCACGAAGCGCGTGTCGAGCCCGGCTGCGGCGAACTCGCGCTCGCAGAACAGGCGGGCAAAGAAGCCGCGCTCGTCCTCGCGCTTGTCGAGCTCGATCAGGTAGGCGCCGGCCAGCGGGGTCGGAACGAAGCGCATCGGGCCCTCATTCGGTCGCGGCGAGGCGGTCGAGCCGGTGCCGCAGGGTGCGCAGCCGCACGAACTTGTCGCCGTCGAAATCGGCGGCGGAAAAGCCGGCATCGGCGTAATGCGCGAGCAGTTCCTCCATGCCGGCGGCCAGGCTGTAGTGCAGCCGGAAATCGGGCAGCAGCCGGCCGAGCCGGGCGAAATCGACGCGGTAGTCGCGCGGGTCCTTGCCGACCTCGCCGGTGTAGACGACGCCCGCCCCCGGCACCAGCCGGCGCACCAGATCGGCGATGTCGCGCACCCGGTAGTTCTCGCCGTCGCCGCCGATATTGACCGCCTGGTTGTGGATCGCTTCGCGCGGCGCCTCGAGAAAGGCGACAAAGGCGCGGGCGATGTCCTTGCAGTGGATCAGCGGCCGCCACGGCGTGCCGTCGCTCATGATGCGGATGTCGCCCTTGGCGACGGCGCAGCCCAGCAGGTTGTTGACGACGAGGTCGATGCGCAGCATCGGCGAGTCGCCGTAGGCGGTGGCGTTGCGCAGATAGGCCGGGGAGAAATTCGCGTCGGCCAGCTCGGCGATGCCGCGCTCGGCGACGATCTTCGATTCGGCGTAGACCGAGACCGGGTTGAGCGCATCGTCCTCGCCGAGCGGGCGCCCGTCGGCCTTGCCGTAGATCGAGCAGCTCGACGACAGCAGAAACCGGGGCACCCCGGCGGCCTTGGCGGTGCGGGCCAGCGCGATCGAGCCGCGGGCGTTGATGTCGCGGGTGATCCCGGGGTCGAGATCGCCCATCGGGTCGTTGGAGATCGCCGCCAGATGCATGACACAGTCGTAGCCGTCGAGATCGCGCGGGGTCAGCGTGCGCACGTCGCGCACCAGCTCGACATCCGCCTTCGGCATCTCGTCCCAGGCGCAGCCGGCGAACAGGTCGAGGTCGCAGCCGGTGACGCGGTGCCCCGCCGCCTGCAACAGCGGCACCAGATGCGCGCCGATATAGCCGCGGTGGCCGGTAACAAAGACATTCATCGCTTTCGCTTTCCTTGCCGGTACCGCTCAGCGGGCCGGACGGGCCCAGGGCGCCTCCCCCGACTCCCACAGCCGGGTCAGCGTCTCGTGGTCGCGCTGGGTGTCCATGCAGGCCCAGAACCGGGTGTGCTGGAACACCGCGAGCTGGCCGTCGCGGGCGAGCGCGGACAGCGGCTGCTGCTCCATCACGCAATCCTCCGCCGGCGACAGGTAGCGCGCGATGTCGCGGCGGAAGAAGAAATACCCGCCGTTGATCCAGGCCGAGTGCAGTTCCGGCTTCTCGACGAACTCGACCAGCTCGCCGCCCTCCATGCGGAACTCGCCGAAGCGCGACGGCGGGTTCACCCCCAGCACCGTGCCGATCTTGCCGTGGCTCAGGTGAAAGTCGAATTCGGCGCCGAGATCGGCATCGGTCAGCCCGTCGCCGTAGGTCACCGCGAGATGCTGCGCGTCGCCGAGATAGCGCGCCATCGCCCGGGCGATGCGGCCGCCGGTCATCGTCAATTCGCCGGTATAGGCCAGCGTCACCCGCCAGTCGCAGCTATGGTCGACGCTGTGCACCTCGACCTCGTTGCTCTTCAGATCGACGGTGACGTCGCTGTTCATCGCATAAAAATTGAGGAAATAGTCGCGGATGATCTCGCTCTTGTAGCCCATGCACAGCACGAAGCGGTTGAAGCCGAAGGCGGCGTAAGACCGCATGATGTGCAGCACGATCGGGTCGCGGCCGATCGGCACCATCGGTTTCGGGCGAAATTCGGTCATCTCCTTGAGCCGGGTGCCGAGCCCCCCGCACAGGATGAAAACGGGCACGTCCGCCGTGTTCACCTTTCCCCCTTTCGCGCCGCCTCCTGCGGATAGCGGCCCCCGCCGCCCCCGGGCGGGCGGAGTTTGGGGCAAACCCCGCCGGCGGGC